>JACDHC010000062.1 GCA_013821245.1 Candidatus Nitrosopumilus sp. | reverse complement strand
TGCCAAAAAAGCTCACTGATGGTGATGGAGACTTGGACTTGATGGATATTGATTCCGATACTACTGAAGTTAATGTTGATGACGTCGACAAAGATAATGATGATGACGATGATAATGTACATGTAGTAAATCCTGATAGATTGTCTCAAAATAAAAATAAAAATAAAAGTAAATCCATCTCTGTTTTACAAGAAGATACGAAAAAGGGTAAAAAAAATAAACCGGAAAATCAAAAATTGGTTGAGGGTGACATTAAAAGTGCAACCTCGCAATCTGAAGAAAAAAACAGATTAGTTTCCTCATCAGATGATGATGACGACCTGGATTCTAAATTTTTTGTAGTTAGGGTTTCTGGAGGTCAAGAGAGTTTGATTGCTTCTACGGTTTATAGTAGATTGTCCTCTAAAAAAATAGACGGCGTTTATTCTATTTTATTTCTTGATACTTTTAAAGGATATGTTATAGTTGAGGCTCTTGATTCCAATATTGCCTATGAAGCTTTACATGGCATACGTCATATAAGAGGTCAAATTAGAGGAGAATTGCCATTTAAAGATCTTGAAGGCTATTTGATCAAGAAACCCGTAGTAACAGAGTTAGTGATAGATGATACTGTTGAAATCATAGCTGGACCGTTTAAATCGATGAAAGCCAAGATAACGAGGGTGGATTATGAAAAGCAAGAGGCAACAGTAGTTTTATTGGATTCCCCTTATCAGATCCCTGTCACAGTTGATGCTAATTATTTAAAAAAGACTTTATAAGAATATAAGAGGATTTTGTATTAGTATGATAGGTTATAATTTATGAGCGAAAAAAAAATTGTAAATGCTTTAGTAAGTGGAGGTGAAGCTAGTGCTGGACCTCCATTAGGGCCTGCATTGGGTCCACTTGGTATTAATATTTTGCAGGTAGTCAATACTATAAATGAAAAAACTAAAGATTTTCCGGGGATGAAAGTTCCGGTTAAAGTCGAGGTTGATTCAGAAACCAAAAGATTTACCGTGGAAGTTGGTATTCCTCCAACTGCTGCACTTATATTTAAGGAGTCTGGTATTAACAAGGGCTCTGGAACTGCTGGAACTGACTTTGTTGGAAATATTTCTATGGAAAGTGTTGTTAAGATATCCAAAATGAAATTAGATGTTTCCTATGCTCAAGATATAAAATCTACTGCAAAAGAAATAATTGGCTCGTGTTTAAGTTTGGGCATAAAAGTTGAAGATAAAGTTGCCAAAGATGTTTATGCTGATGTATCGGCAGGAAAATATGACTCTTTATTTGAATAGACTGTTTATTCATCATTAAATTATTTTTTACACATCCAAATTAACCGCATTTCAGACGTAAGTTTAAAATATACCAATTAATGAAGTTTAAATTATAATTTTAAGGTGAATAGTGGAAAGTGTCAATTCAACAAGGTTCAGCTGGCGGTATGCCAGTTTTAATATTGAAAGAAGGGTCTACGGAGACCAAAGGTAAAGAAGCTCAAAAAAATAATTTTACAGCTGCAAAAACCGTTGCAGAAATAGTAAGGACAAGCCTGGGTCCAAGAGGTATGGATAAAATGCTTGTTGACTCTCTAGGTGATGTTACAATTACTAATGATGGTGCAACTATTTTAAAGGAAATAGATGTCCAACATCCTGCAGCAAAAATGATGGTTGAAATAAGCAAAGCTACTGATAACGAAGTTGGGGATGGAACTACATCTGTAGTAGTTCTGGCAGGGGCCCTAATCGAAAAAGCTGAGGAACTAATATCTAAAAATGTTCATCCAACTATTATTGTGGATGGGTATAGGAAATGTGCCTTCAAATCTATTGAAATTTTGAACAGTATTGCAATGAAGGTAAATGCTGGTGAGAAAGAGCAATTAATAAAGATAGCCAAAACTTCTATGCAAACCAAATTGGTTTCTAAAGATTCTGTTGATTTAGCTAATATTGTTGTAACAGCTGCCCAACAGGTTGCTGAAACACTACATGACTCAACCAAGGTGGATTTGGATGATATTAAAGTAGAAAAGAAAGCTGGTGGCTCAATTAAGGATACCAAATTAATAAAAGGAATGGTTTTGGATAAAGAAGTTGTCCATGGGGGGATGCCAAAGCGTGTCAACAACGCCAAAATAGCCCTAATAAACTCTGCATTAGAGATTGAAAAAACTGAATTTGATGCCAAATTAAATATAACTTCACCTGACCAAATGAAAAGATTCCTCGATGAGGAAAATACCATGTTAAAATCAATGGTTGATAAAATAACTTCTGCAGGTGCAAATGTGGTTTTCTGTCAAAAAGGAATTGATGATATTGCACAGCATTACCTTGCAAAATCTGCTATTCTAACGGTTCGACGTGTAAAAGAAAGTGATATGACAAAATTGTCTAGAGCTACAGGGGCCCGTGTGATTAATAATTTAGATGATATGACCTCAAAAGATTTAGGTGAAAGTGATTTGGTTGAGGAGCGAAAAGTAGAAACCGACAAGTGGGTGTTTATCGAAGGCTGTAAAAACCCAAAAGCTGTTACAATTCTTATTCGCGGTGGCTCTCAAAGGGTGGTAGATGAGGCAGATAGATCGGTCCATGACGCTTTAATGGTTACCAAAGATGTGTTGGAAAAGCCATTGATTGTTGCTGGTGGTGGGTCTCCCGAAGCTTTTGTTTCAAACAAACTAAAAGAATGGACAAGTACATTGTCTGGTAGAGAACAGCTTGCAGCCGAGAAATTTGCAGAATCTTTGGAATCTATTCCTTTGACATTAGCTGAAAATGCCGGTATGGATACAATTGATACAATGACTGAACTAAGATCACGACAAAGTAAGGGATCAACATGGTCTGGTATAGATGCACGAAATTCACGAATTGCTGACATGTCAGAGCTTGATATTGTAGAACCCTTGTCCGTTAAAGAACAGATTATTAAATCGTCTACAGAGGTCGCATCAATGATTTTGAGGATTGACGATGTTATTGCATCTAGTAAATCTGCAGGAGGTGGTGGAATGCCACCAGGCGGCATGGGTGGAATGCCACCAGGCGGCATGGACGGAATGATGTAAAATCTCTATCTTTTGATATATTTTTTGTATGGTATGACCTGAATCTGATTTTTTGTTCACGATTTGATTTTTTTACTAAAGTGTGATAATATTTTTTTTAAAAATAACATTGTTTTGTGACATGAGGTTTATTTTTAAACTAGTTGCAAACCTATTATTTTTCAATATACTGTTTATTTCATCCAATAAAATTATATTTGAATCCATTGATGATTAATTGGGGTAGGTAGGGTCGGGGTGCTAGCCGTACCCCCTATCAGAAATCGGCTTTATGCTGGGATCAGTAACTGCTAGGTAAATTCACGAATGGGCGGATACCTGCTTATCTATCTAATATGAAATCATGCCGTATCGGATGGCTATGAACAGCAAGCTACATGAAGGTGTGGCCTTGACTGTGTATTGTCGAAAGGGGTGAGGTCCGGGAGGGAGCAACCCTAAGGCAGCGCAGCCATGCTGTTGCGTCTACGTGGTGGATTTAGAAAGATTTGAGATGGGGCTTCTTATTCGTGTTGGTACTAGTAGGCTACCCTAATCTCTATTATATCTACAACTATTTTTTTGATGATGAAATAATTATGTCACATATTTGGGTATCCATTAATTGTTTTTGATTTGCCTTTAGACATGTCTATATCTTTGGCTTTTATGATGCAGAAATGATAATGGATGAAAAATTTGGCTATTGGAAAGAGTTGATTACAAGATGATAATTATACTAATAGTGTGCGAATTTTAGTATAAATCTAATGAATGTTTTTCGCAATATCAGAAAATATGCTTTTAATTTATTATGAGGTAATATGGAGTGTAATTTAATGTGCTTCCTAAAACCCCCGACTAAACTGATATTATTACAAATTTTATAGGTTTGTAATTATTCAAGGATAGTACTCTTTAAAACAGCTTGAACATATTTTTTTTTTATATTTTAAATATTTTTGATTTTCTTTTACCATCGTATTTTCTTTTTTTAACTTATTTTTACAAACAATGCAAAAAATATCTCCTTTAAAGTCAGTATTTGTGTTATTCAAATTTACCAACAGTGGATTTTAATAGCATATAATTTATTAAACTGTTGATTGGAATTTTAATTTTTATTTGAACAATCTGGTACTGTTGTTATATAATTTTATGTCGCTCAAAAAAATGTTGTCAAATCTATTAATCGATGATTGCATTAAAAAAAAACCTTTATTGAATTCTTTTAGTATGCCAAAACCTATAATTTTCTCATAATCCTCTTTTAACGATAGGCCAACGAAACGATTTCTAACAAAATCCCTGTCATTTAGTAAATCTTTAAAAATTGTATCCTCTGGTTCAATTCCGTTTATCTTTTCTGTTTCTGTATTTCTTTTTGATAAAAGAAAACTATTTTGATAGTAAATAGCAATTATTTTATGCTTAGAAATAAATACTTTCTTTGTAAATGTTTTCAAAAGATTTGAGTATTTTATCAATCTTTTCACTCTCCTATCGTAACTTGTTTTTCTTATTTCTTTATGTGGTGCTTGACCTTGTATTATTTTTATATTTAAATTACCTGAAAATTCTTCTCTTATGCTATCAAACAGGTCAATAGTTTGGTCGTTTTCTCTCATACAAATAATGCAATCTGGATCTATCTTTTTTATTAAATCTATTTTGTAGTTATTCTCGTTATTGTTTACAAAACCATCTGTATTTACTATCGTTATATTGTTGTTTTTATGCAATTTGTCGTAAGAGTTTTTTATGCAATTTATTATTCTTGATTCATAACCTACTGGTTGTATATCGCCTATGAAGCTTACGTAATGTGGATTGACACTCGCAAGGTCTATTGTTTGTTTGGACAAAATTGTTGATCCAATACAGGTTGGGGGCGACAATTCTCCCTGTCCAATATCTGAATCTATTATAAGTGGGCTTAGGCGTTTATTGAGTAGTTTATTTGCTATGAATAAAGTTAATGTCGATTTGCCAGTATCTGAAGGGCCAATAATTATTATTCTTTTTCTATTTGAATTTAATATGCATTCTATAATATCTTCCCAAATATTTGTTCCAATTTGGTCTTGGCCGTATTTTGAATTTTTTTCCAAATTAAAATAATTCTTTCCTTTTTTTAGAGTTATTATTGCGTCTGTACTCTTCTCAATGGGGAGATACTTGTTATTTTTGTATACAATGAAAGTATTTTTAAATTTCACTCCTAATATTTCGCATTCTCCTCTCACTTTCATAAATATTGGCCCTTTGACCAAGATAGTTTCCACTAGTTTTAATTGGTTAAAGAACGTTATAATCTTTAGTATAAATATAAAAAAGGTGTTTGTGCTGAATTAGTTATTTTTATGCAATTTGATAAGCAATGTTTTTATGATGTTTATAAGATAACCAATATTTGGTAATATTGTGTTATATTATATTTTTTTTTAGTTTAACTCGTGTTGTTTGATGTTTGTAAATTGATAAATTACATTCAAATGGTAGTATTGAGTTCTAAATTCAGTGATGGTTTTTAAAAAAAACTTGCAAAGGCATAGTATTTAGTTGTGATTTGAAGGAACAAAGTGTTATTGATTGAGCATTTTAACTTGAAATTATTTATTTCAGAAAACTGGATTTATACAAATTAGGATTATGGTCCCTCAAGCAAGAAATTTAAAAAAAATTATTTATATTTTTCTACATTATTTTTTTCTCAAAGCCCTCAAACCGCCCAATCCCATTATTATGAATCCTATTATGATAATCCCAAGAGTTTGTGGGGATAATACTTGCTGCATTGTATCCCCTGAAGGGGAACTAGAATCAGCTATCATATTTGAAGTATCTGGTATTATGAAAGTTGAGATTATAACAACTATTGCCATCAATGCCCCTCCAACAATTAATAAAGTTGTAAGAATCTTTGATTTAATGTTATATCCTAATCCAAATGATAATAAAAAGAGAATTATTGCACCCCCACCTAAAAACATTCCCCTTTCCATTAATGAAAGAGGTAAAAATCCATCACCATTGTTTAATCTTGATACCCCTACATCTGCAATATATATCACTAATATAATAAATGCAATTGAAACTGTTATTTCTGCAGCTATTTTTCTTTTAGTTTGCATAAATCACATTATGCTTTTGGCTATTTAATATATATTCCGTAATTTGGCAAAATGTCTTAAGTGCAAATGATCTATTACTAATTAATTTTTAAAATTTATGTAGTTTTGTAGACGTTTAGTTATTTTGAATAATTTGAGTGAGTTAACAAAAGAGGATATGTAAGTTTCCTTATTCTTGCATTTCTTCTACAGAAATAAAAATAAAAAGAAATTCAAAACTTTCAGTAAATCATCTTTTATTATTTTCCATGGTATTTTAAATAGATTTTAATTGTTTTTTGTATATATTTTCAATTTCCTTTATTGTTGTCGAGTCCTCTGCGTTTTTATCTTCTCTTATTTTTCCCGTAAATTTGGGAAATCTTAATGCTAAGCCATATCCTTTTTTTATTTTATCAATGGAAGTTGTATAGATAGGGCTTAATGTTATTTCTGGGGAGAATGTTTCTATTACTATTTTAGGCTCAAACCATACATCCATTTTGATTTCTCCTGAAATCACTCGAGGGTTCTTGTTTTCTATAATGTGGTTTTTTAATTTCTTTGAAATTTCGTCAAGTATTTCGTCAGTAAATCCTGTTCCTACCTTACATATTGTATAAAATGTATCCTCATCGGGTTCATAAGATGCTAATAATAAAGCTCCATATTTTCCAACTCTTCTTCCTTTTCCAAATATTGCTCCAACTATTACTAAATCAATTGTATCCAATAGTTTGTTTGAATATTCTTTCTTTAGTTTTATCCATGCCCATTCTCTTGCTCCAGCACGGTATGTGCTGTTGGGATTTTTAATCATTAATCCTTCGCAACCATTTTCGATTGCCTTTGTCATGAATTTATCGATTTCTTCTACTTTTGCAACGGTCTTTTGGTTAATCAACTTTATTTTATCATGTTTAAAACTAAGGACTTCTTCCAAAATTTTTCTTCTAGTTGAAAAAGGTAAATTTGTTTTATCTTGGTTGTCATAATACAATATATCGAAAAGGTTTAGTAAAACCGGATAGTCTTTGATTGCATCCTCTATATTGTATTTTCTTCTTCGATGCATTAAACTTTGAAAGGGAAGGAATCTTCCTGTAATTAAATCAACAGAAACAATTTCTCCCTCTGCAATCAAGTCTTTGGAATTTATCTTTTCAATCTCATGGACTAGATCTGAAAAATTATTTGTCACATTTTCTAGGTTTCTTGTGTATAGCTCTATTCTGTTATTGTGTTTATGAATTTGAATTCTCTCACCATCTATTTTATATTCTGCATAACACATTTTGCCATTCATTTTTTTTAATGCTTCTTCTGCATCAGATGCCCTCTCAGCGAGCATTGGACGAACCGGAACAAATATGGAGATTGGGATGGATTTAACTTCGTCTATTGAGCCATCAAATAATATTCTTGCAATTTTTCCTAAATCACTAGATACATTATATGCTCTTTCTAGAATTTTCCTGTTTTTCTTATCTCCTGTAAATGCTATGGCTATTGCATCTAAAACTGTAAAGTCAGCTATACCAAGCCTTAAATTTCCAAGTATTAATTTTAAAATGAATTTGCTTTCTAAGTTAGTAGAATTATTCAATAAACTGTTTATGTATTTTAGTTTTAGCTCTATAGAACCTGACCCTGTTAGTTCTGATATTCTGAGTAAAGTGTTGTACAGTCTTTCGATTGTTAATTTTTCGTAAAATAATGTAGTTTGTAATTTGGACTTTAATATTTCATAAGCAACGTCACCTATATCTCCAATTTCATTATATTTTATCTGAACTTCATTCACAGAATAGCCACTTGCAAGTGCTAATGATTTTATTACTACCTTATCAGCTACTCCTAATTGTTTAGATTGATAATCTGGTCCTAATTTACCTTGGATCAAATAAACTATCTTATCTATGATTACTGAGGTAGTTTTTTTCAAAATGTATACAAGATGATTGGTAAGTTCTAATCTGCTGGTTGTTTGTTCCATTTTTTCAAAAATTTCAGCAAGCTCCAAAAAGTACATTAATTACAATTAAAACATATCAATTTTTATTTTTATGTATTACACTACTTGATGATCAAATAAATATTAAACTATTTTTATTTTATGATTAGTTATTCATATTTATTAAAATCCTTTGCTGTAATGGTGATAATGCTTTTTTATATATTTTTATATGTGTGATACAAAACTATTGTAGTTAAAATATTAATGAGTAGTGTAAGCGAAATAATGTCATTCCGAGAACCATTCACTATTACTGCCTTTTCAAATAAAAACGCAAAAGAGGTTTCATCAATTATCACTGAAAAAAGAATAAGTTCTGTTATTGTTATAGATAAAGAAAACCGACCTTTGGGAATTGTTACTGAAAGAGATTTGGTAGAACGAGTTTGTTTGACCAATTTGAATGCTAATGATGTTTTGGTAGAGGATATTATGTCTACTCCATTAATAACAATCATGGCTTATGATTCAGTTGATACTGCTTCTAGGGTTATGCTATCAAATAAGATTAAAAGACTTCCAGTACTAGAAGCTGACAATAGAATTGTTGGTGTAATAAGTGTTACTGATATAACTAAACATTTATCTAAAATATTGTTGGATGATTATAACAGGTATAGATCTCTAAAAAAAGTGTTGGAAATGGATGATGTATTCAATTAAAAAATAAATATATTTGTCAACAGCTGTTGTTTGAATTATTAATTGTCTGAATTTAAAATAACTTAATCGAATATATAGCATTGTACATTGGTATTTAGTATGGATTTATTATATTGTACCATTACCTTGTTGATTTATGCATATGAAATACAATGAGTCCGACCAAAATTACAAAGAAAAAATTTCCAAATAGTCAAAAAATCTTTCGGTTTAGCAAAAATAGTTTCTGTAAATAATAATGATGGTAAACTAGGCATGATTTGAGATTATTTGCAAAAGAAATGATAGTTTAATTGTTGTAAATCGCAATAAAACTAGATCAGGTTTCTTAAAAAAACCCTGGTAATCGATAACAAATAATAAGTTGATCCTTATGATGAAAAATTTTATTTTTATTAATGGAAATGGTTAAATTATGCTGTTAATTTTTATAATAAAATGCCTTGGTAGCTCAGCCTGGTAGAGCGTTGCCTTGGTAAGGCAAAGGTCGTGGGTCCAAATCCCACCCAAGGCTTTCTCCATAACTTAAAAGAAGGCCAATTTGGGGATATTGGGGAAAAGCCAAATGGCAATCCTGCCTTACTGAATTCAGTAAGAATATTACCAAATACAGTAAGATCTGAACAGAGAATAGATTGGGCCAAATTCAGGGACTACCTTGACAGAAACTTTCGCAAGAATACCTCCAAAGCCAGGTTATCTAATGCCCAAAAATACTGTAATGTGCTTGTGAATGGGGATGCAGGTGAGTTGATGGGATTGTCC
>JACDHC010000239.1 GCA_013821245.1 Candidatus Nitrosopumilus sp. | reverse complement strand
GGCGGATTATCATTATGTAGATTACTGTTTTCTTGAGGTTTTGCCTCCATTTATAGAGGAGGGAATCAAAAAATGTTTAGAACAGGATGTTGACTCAATTACTGTAGTTCCGTATTTTCTTTATCCTGGCATGAAACTTAAGGATGCAGTAACCCAAACTGCACATTTCACTAAACTTGTTCCATGCAAGATGGTGGTTACAAAACCATTATCCTATCAACCAGTGATATCAAAGATTGTTCTGGACCGAGTAAACTCTTTGTTATATGGGAAAAAAATCAACAGGGAAAACGACTCTCTTTTATTGATTGGTCATGGCAGCAGTGATAGGCGGGCAAGAGATGCGTTTTTATATACTGTTAACAGCTTAAAAAGTCATTTTAAACATGTCAATTACTGTTTTCTTGAGCTTGAGCCCCCTAACATAGAGGAAGGCATCAAAAATTGCCTTGTTTCAAACCCCGAATCGATATTTGTTATACCTTATTTTTTACACAAAGGCATTCATATACAAAAGGATATATTAATTGATATTGATAAGGCATCAAAAAAGTTTAATTTCACCAATCTGTATATATCTGAACATATTGGTGTGGATTCTTTAATACTTGATTTGGTTGTTTCCTTGGCTAAGGAGGCTGAAACTAAAAGTGGAATATTCAAATAACTCCAATACCGATTACAAAAGTGGTTCGGCTAAAGGGCGTGACATGTCTCCACATTCGTTTGATATTGAGAGACAAAGCTTTGATATTATCGAGTCTGAGATTGGCAAGCATGACTATACCCAAGATCAATGGGTCATAGTGAGAAGAGTCATTCATGCCACAGCAGACTTTGATTTTGCAAAAGAGTGTAAAATCACTTTTCATGGGAAAGCCATAGAATCTGCATTTTTGGCATTCTCCAAAGAATCTTATGTTGTAACTGATGTTGAAATGGTTTTACATGGGATAAATAAAAAATCGCTCTCCAGTCTTAATATGACTGGTATTTGTTATATCAACGATCCCGAATGCATAGAAAACTCAAAAAAGCTTGATAAAACAAGGTCCGAATTGGCAATCCAAAAAGCAGCAGATAAAATAAACAACGGTATTGTGATAGTTGGAAATGCTCCCACTGCCTTATATCAACTTATATCCTTGATTAATGAGAACAAAATATCTCCGTTACTTGTAATTGGTATCCCGGTAGGATTTGTTTCTGCAGTTGAATCAAAACTTGAACTATCCAAATTAAATGTTCCCTATATAACAAATAGCGGCAGAAAAGGGGGAAGTTCCGCTGCTTCATCTATAATCAATGCACTGATGCTGATGTACATAACACAACAAAAAAACAAAAACAGAAAATAGTCTCATCATCTGATGTCCCTAAAGCTTTTTTGTGTTTAATAATTCCGCACTCCATGAATATTTCCTGATGTTTTGACAAAGGGGATTTTTTTATTTTTTCGAATAATTGTAACAACTTTCCAAAAAATTGCAGGAAATTTTAGAGTTAATAAAGTGAGTATGCATATAGGACGCAACACAATTGTTTGAGTAAAACCCGTCATATCCATCAACAATCCCTTTTCCTCTGCTTAATGTATAAATTAATTTTATGTCTTTGTGCTTATCAATGATATTTGAATAATGGAATTCATGCCCGCGTATTTTTTTTATATTTCCAAGGGTGGTTTTGCTATTGTTCAGTATTGCTTCTGTATAACCCAAAGTTAGTTTCCCCGTCATTATTGTTTCCGCATCAAAAAATCCTACCATTTTATATTTTTTATTTTTATTTTTATAACCTGATATTGACTTTGTTAAATACATTAAACCACCACACTCTGCATAAATGGGCATATTATCTTGGGCTAGTTTCAGGATGTTTTTTTTCATCGATGAGTTTTTTTCCAGCCTATCTGCTATTATTTCTGGAAATCCTCCTCCTATTATAATCCCGCTGCTATTGTGAGAAACAGCGTTATTGTCAATGGGGCTAAAAAATTCTATTTTTGCGTTTTTTTGCAATACCTCTAGATTGTCTTTATAGTAAAAATTAAATGATTTATCAAGCGCTATAGAAACTTTGATCTTTTCCTTTGATTCTTTTTTGTTATCTTTAAGAGAACAATAAATACTTTCTATGTCTTTGTTTCCATTACCACCTATAATTGCGCTGTTCCCAATTTCTATAACTTTTTCTATGTCTATATCCTGAGACATCCTTTTAGCGCTTTCCGTTATATTGGCAAGGTTGCTTGGATTCATCTCTATTGTTGGTATCAATCCTAGATGTCTTTCTTGCATCTGATTTTCTTTATTGCTAAAAATCTTGCCTATTATCGGAACCTTTATTTTTGCTTCAAAAGCTTCTGTAATATATTTTAAATGCCGTTCACTTGCAATGTGGTTTATTATCACCCCTGAAATGTTTATTTTCTTGTCGAATTTTATAAAACCTAAGGTTATGGCAGCCAAAGATCTTGCGGCTTTTCGTGCATCTACAACTAAAACTATGGGGATGTCCAATATTTTTGAAACGTGTGCAGTACTTGCAAAGTTGTTCCTCCCTGAGAGACCATCAAATAAACCCATTACTCCTTCCATGACCGCAAAATCCGAATCATGTGTGGCATTGAAAAAGGATTCCTTAATGCCATTCTTACCCATTAACCACACATCCAGGTTCCTGGATTTTTTTTTTGCTATTGCGTTGTGGTAGGTAGGATCAATATAGTCTGGGCCAATTTTGAAAGGCTGTACTTTATATCCATTTCTTTGTAGCCTGTGTATAATTGCCATTACTATAGTTGTTTTGCCAACCCCACTTGTTACGCCTGATACTACAATTCCTGGAGTTTTCAATAACCATTCTTTCTTGTTTCCAATAAAATAAAAATATTATTTATGTGCCAAAATTGCTTTGTTGCGTAATTCATTATCCTTCAATCATATGTATTCCGTTACGCTATAGCCTCCTAAACAGGTTATACAGCGATATCTTTATCATCATCTCTTTTACCATGTTTTGAAACCTGGTGGCTGA
>JACDHC010000061.1 GCA_013821245.1 Candidatus Nitrosopumilus sp. | reverse complement strand
CAGGAACAGGTTAAGGAAATACAACAGGGTGTCAGACATAGTGTCAGGTCTGGTAAACTATAGAATAACTAACCACCATACCTAGAAACCGATGCTATGTCATATTGAACTGTATAGTTTGTTTCCAATTATGCAAGAGATCTATATTACTGCCGAAGGATTTTCTTATCCTATTTTTGTATTTATTCTAAAGTATAACCATCTGATGATATCAGTCTTACACCACTTTTTTTATGCGAACTAGTTGTGATATTATTGGATTGGACAATAGTGAATATAAATGGGAACAAAATCATTTGTTTTGATCAATCTCAGAAAAAAATGCCGGAGGCGGGATTTGAGCCCGCGACCTTTCGATTATGAGTCGAACGCTCTGACCAGGCTGAGCTACCCCGGCAAGCTCAGCTCTGATTTATTTAAGCAATTGAACTAAAATACACGCATTATATATTCTATTCATAAAGCCGTCTCCTATCCCCCTCTAAAGCACCTGATCCCAAATGCAATCTATCAATATGTTTTGATAATGATTCTTTTGTGTCAAAAGGGGATGAACAATAAGGACAAGATAGTATATGGGTATCTTCGTGGGTTTTGGTTAAAGCGATTGATTTTGGATTTATAATGCATACAGGACCTCCACTTATTAAGTTGGTTGTAACATTTGTATTTATTAGATGTATTTTATCATAAATGGTTTCTCTGCTCAAAACTCCAATAACATTAGAATTGCTGCTAATGATTATTTGTCGAATATTGTTTTTATTCATAATGTTGATAGCATCCTGAATTGATGCTTTTGGGTTAACAGCAATAATGGGGGTAGTCATTATCTCTCGAAGTTTTATCTTGGATGGGTTTCTTCCTTTAGACATAACCTTAAATAAAATGTCAGATTTAGTAACAATTCCTATTATTTCCCTGTTATGAGAAACCAAAACACTTCTACAGTTTTTTTGCTGCAGTGTTTTTATTGCTTCGTCAACTGGTCTGTCACTTTCAAAAATTACTATATCGGTTTTTACAATTGATTCGACAGGTTTATTTAAAAGTGAACTTGAATCAATACTTTCGGTATCGCTCATATATAACTATTTTATTTCTAATATTTATCCTTTAGCTATTTTGCGTCTTTGCTTACTTAACTAGTCAATAGCGTTTTGCATCCTATACGATAGATAGCTATTAGTTACATTATCTTCATTTATTTACGGTGTTATGCTATTTTGATTGACCACCGTTTGTTTTGTAATATCTAAATTAATAATTAAAGTATATAATTGTAAATATTCGACGCAAAGCATCATAAAAAAGATGGATTTTCTTGCCTTATGAATAATAAGGCTTCCCTCAAGATACATTTGACAGCAAATCCCAATAAAATTTATACTTGTTTTGGTTTTCTGGTTAAATGCTGAGAGCAATAACTTTCTTTTAGGTTAGCGAGTATTCAGGTTAAGCTTAATATGTAAATGTAGACCAACAAAACCCTCTTTAAAAGGATTCAAACCCCAAATAGGTTTGTTTTATATAGCATATCTTTTAGTGTAAAAAAGGAAAATTTTACCATATGGGTTATTCTAGGTTGTATTTTCGTAAAATTCTTGTTTTGTCCCTGAGATTAAATCCAAATTCAGGTAGAATTTTTAATTGTCCGTTATCAAATATTGTTCCAACATAACAGTCTGTCTTGTCAATAATGCAAAATTAAGACCATGTTCCTTTACGCCTTTAATATGACCATTTAGTCAATCCAGAATAGCAATTTTCTATCAACTACAATGTAAAATATTTTTTTCACCATTAACTTTAGGCCATATGAATACACAATACTAAAATTATCTTTACCCTCCAAAAGAATACCACTTTGTAAATCATAGGGATGCCCTTTTTTGCCAAAGGAACAACCCTCCATTGAATCAGTATTTTTTAGGTTTTATTTTCTGCTGCCATATTATGGTAATTTAATCAACAAAAAAATTTATTGCCTGGTCTTTAAGCCAATTATCACTGTTTCTTTATACCATAATTTTTAATAGTGTGCATCCGCCTACGAAAAATATGTTTTTGTATTTTTCTTTGAGGCAAAGATAATTTCCATATTGCCCTCTAATACCACTCGTGTCGCCTTTTTTTTATCAAATAGTTTAGATGAACCATAATCATGTTTTCTGATGGTAATTGCGGCATGGTTCCTCTCCGATAATCATGATACCCAAAGCAGGCTCTTTTGTCCCCGTATCCAAACCATTAAGAGCTTGCTGGATTTGGCTAATTGCCCAATTTGTCCTTTATTAACAATTTCCTCATTGTAGGGGTTACTGTGATTTTGATTCAATTGTCACAAATCTATGGAATTAATATCTATGGGCAATTCCAACAAGATCCTCAATATTGCTATATCTTTTTATTTTAAGGTATTTGTCTAAACCCTTTAAAATCTCATTAAACGAATTCAACCCTTTAAATCCCAAAATGCTCCCTATTTGTACAGCGGATGCACCTGCCATTAAATATTCAACCGCGTCTTCATGGGAAAGGATGCCTCCACAGCCAATAATTGGAATGCCTATGTTTTTTTTCAACTCATACACGCATCTAACACCTATAGGCTTTATTGACGCGCCAGACAAACCACCTATCTTGTTTTCTAGAATTGGAAAACCTGTTTCTATATCAATTTTCATTGCACGTATGGTGTTTATTGCTGTTATACAATTGGCGCCGGCTTCTTCTGCTACCTTGGCAGTTTTAATGATACTGGAATTTCCTATTCCCACCTTTACGAATAATGGTTTGCTTGAATTATTTTTTATGTTTTTAACAATATCATAAACTGCTTTTGGATCATCACCTATCTCCATACCCATTTTATCGACGTGGGGACATGACAAGTTTAACTCAAACCCCAAAATATTCAGGTTTTTTAACTTGTTTACTATCTCGGTAAAATCCTGGACAGTTGAACCCACTATGCTAACAATCAACGGAGCGTTATTATCAGAAATTTCACTTGTGAAGGATTCCAATCCTGGATTTGCCAACCCTACTGCATTTATGTAACTGTTATCTTTAATTGATACAATAGTCGGGTTTCTATAACCTTCTCTCGGAAAAAGACTGATTGATTTACTAACTATAGCACCAGCACCCATTTGATGTAGCCTGTTAAAGATGCTTTGAGATAACCCCAAAATCCCTGATGCGACAATAATTGGATTTTTCAATTCGATTCCACCTATTTTTGTTGGCATGTTATAGTCCAATGCTTTTTATTTGTTCTATTTCAATCCATAAAAAAGTTTATCTTCATTTGATTTTTTATTTTTTTGGAAAAGGGTCAAATTTACTTTGGAGAACCACTCAGAATAGTTTTATATATTAATATTAATTAATTTTTACAATAAATGTCCTATTCTTCTCCATCACCATCACCATCGATTTCAGTTACTTCGGGTGAAAGATTAACTTCAATAAATCATGACAATAATAAGGTTAAATGGAGTACCCTTATCCATAATGGAGTCTGTTTTCCACCAGATTATCAATTGAAAGGGCTAAATTGTAAGATAAATGGGGAAACTTTTTTGTTAAACAGGGATCAAGAGGAACTCATTTATTCCTGGGCTAAAAAGAAAGATACACATTATGTGAACGATGCGGTGTTTCAACGGAATTTCCTAAATGATTTTAAAAAATTCCTTCCAAAAGAATATTGTAATGCCCTAGAATCAATTGATCAAATAGATTTCACGGATTTTTTTAGGTTTGTAGATAATGAAAAAAAGGAAAAGGAAAAGGAAAAGGAAAAGCTAAGGAATCTGACCATAGAAGAAAGAAAGAAAATTGCTCTTGAAAAAAAAAAGGAAAAGGAGAAGCTAAGGAATTTTTACGGAAAAGCAATTATTGATGGGATCGAAGTAGATGTTGCGAATTGGCTAGTGGAACCACCGGGATTATTCATGGGACGTGGACAGCACCCACTTAGGGGGAGATGGAAACCACGTGTTTTTCCTAGGGATGTTATTTTAAATTTGGGGGAGGATGCTCCAGTTCCTGAGGGTGCTTGGCAAAAAATCGTTCATGATCATTCCTCAACATGGTTGGCATCTTGGATTGAAACCCTCACGGGAAAAAGAAAATATGTTTGGTTGCATGATTCTTCTCTGATAAGGCAAAACTATGATAAGGCAAAATACGATAAGGCAAAAAATTTAGAAAAATATATTGTAAAAATTCAAAACGAAATAATAAAAAGAATGTCATCAAAGGACATCAATCAAAAAAGAATAGCTACAGTTTGTTATCTCATATTTAAGCTAGCAATGAGAGTGGGTGATGAAAAGGATCCTGACGAATCCGATACCGTTGGGGCATCAACCTTAAGAATAGAGCATATCCATTTTGTAAACGATAAAACCGGGACAAATACAATTGAGTTTAATTTTTTAGGCAAAGATAGTGTGCCTTGGCAAAAAACCATTAAAATTGACTCCAAGGAGATAGAAACTTTGTACAATAACTTGAGGTTATTTATGAAAAACAAATCACACTCTGATCCAATTTTTGACAACATCAACTCTATGAAAGTAAATCACTTTTTACGTAACATAGATCCAAAAAATGTTCCCGGCCTTACCGCCAAAGTTTTCAGAACGTACATTGCCACAAGAGTGGTAAAGCAAGTCCTGAAGAATCCACCCCTTAAGGTAGATCCTCACTCCCCAGAAGCTAAAAAAATATATGTTGCAAAATTTGCAAACTTACAGGCCGCCATAACATGCAACCACAAAAAAGGCATAGACCCTACAAACCCCGCAAACAAGATATCATTGGAAAAGTTTGAGATATCCGTTAAAAATAAAAAAATGGCCATACAAACAATAAAAAAAGACATTGCATCAAATAAATGGAAATCAGAGAAACAAAAAATCAAAATGGAGGAGAGATTAGAAAAACTAGAGTCTCAATTAAAACTTCATAAGGAAACTAGGGAATATAACCTGGGAACTTCATTGAGAAATTATATTGATCCGAGGGTTTTCAAAGCATGGATGAACTACATGGATCTACAGTGGACAAGAATATATACCTCAACACTACAAAGAAAATTTTTGTGGGTGGAAAACATCTCAAAAAAAGAACTGAACAACTTTTTTCCGCGTTGATTTTCTTTTGCAATTAATTGTTATTGGTCCATAGAAACCACCAGCCGTTATTGAATATATAAAGAGACTATTTCTATAGCAATGATGTCAGAAAAAAAATATAGAAATCCAATCCCAACAATTGATGCGATTATTCATAATGAAAAAAATCAAGTGCTATTTATAAAAAGAAAAAACGATCCCTTCAAAAACCACTTATCATTGCCAGGAGGGTTTGTTAACTATGGCGAAAGGATAGAGGATGCTTTAAGAAGAGAAGTTAAAGAGGAAACCTCTCTGAATATAGAGCCTTTAGAAATACTTGGGGTATATTCTGATCCTAATAGGGATCCACGAGGTCATATCATGAGTACTGTTTTTGTTTGTTTGATAATGGATAACCTAAAAGGCAAAGCTGGAGACGATGCAAGTGATATTTGTTGGGTAAGCTTAAACGATATTAAAAACAACACCTATGCATTTGATCATAAAATGATTATAGAAGATTATTTGAGATGGAGGGTACAAAACTCTACTCATTGGTCATCTAAAAACAGGTAAAGCATGCTTAAAATCAATTGATTTTAAAACTTCTGATTTTAGAAATATTTTCCTCAGTTAACTTTATCGTAAATGCAGAGGCATTATCTGACTGGACTTTGGAGAGGTTTTCCAGAAAAGCTGTTTTATCCTTCCCACGCTCATACATGCCACCGGATTCTTTAATACACAGAGGAAACCGTTGAATTTTGATGCCGTGTGAGAACAAATGATCTATAAATTTTAAATAATTCTTTATTTCAGAATATTCCCATTTTTTTTCTTCGCATAACATTATCCAAACATCAATAGAATTTTGAAAAAACGCTTTATCTCTTAAACTCTCTAAACTCAACACGCATTATTATACAGAACTACGGAATTTAAATATTAAACTATTTAGCTAAAAGTTGTTCTTTGGTCTGGTATTTTGTTTTGAAATTCGGCGTTATTCCAAGAGAAGAATAGTTTCCGCTAGAGCATGAAAAACATAGCTCACCTTTTTTTAACCCTATTCCTAATGCCAAGTTTTCGGTGTCGTTATAGATCACCTTATCGGCACCTATCTGTTTAGCTATGTTATCACCTATCTTTTCAATTGAGGCTTCATTTTTTGCGTATTGAAAGGCCAAAAGTTCTTCTTGGGAAGGGAAATCTATCCCTGCATAGCAAGGATATCTTATTGGGGGATAAGTTATTACCATTGTGATTTTCCGAGCACCGGCATTTCTTACTGATTTTATTATGGATTCAGAGCTGGTTCCTCGAACAATACTATCATCAATTATTATAACATGTTTGTTGTAGATTAATTCTTTTATAGGTAATATGCTTTGGTTTATTTCTTTTCTATCTTCAGCATAGGGTTCAATAAAACTCCTCATCGAACCCTTTTTACTGTACCTGTCTTTTAATAAACCCTCCTCAAAAGGCAGCCCTAATTTCAAAGAAAAACCCAATGCCGCGGGTCTAGATGAATCTGGGACTGGGATTACTACATCAGCATCTGCCACAGGATATTTTATTGCCAAGTATTCACCAATTTTTTTTCTTGCCATATAGATATTAATACCCTCCATAATGGAACTTGGATGAGCGAAATAGGTAAATTCAAAAGAGCAATGGGCATGCTGGGTTTGTTCGGAAAATCTTTCGGATGATATACCGTTTTGGTTTATTTTTAAAAGTTCTCCGGGTTCAACATCTCTTAAAAGGATAGCTCCAATCGAGGATAGAGCACATGATTCGGATGCAACCACATATGTTTGAGTGTCTTTGTGATAGCCAAGTACAAGAGGGCGAAAGCCTCTAGGATCCCTTGCTGCATATATTGTGTTGTTATCTGACAAAAAAGTAAAACAATAGGAACCAACCATTTCGTTTTTGAGAATATTCATAGCTTTTGCCATATCGTCATTGTCCTTTAAATGCCCCACGAGTCTTTTGGCCGCAACTAGGGTGTCTGTCATATTCTGCGGTGAAAATGTACAACCACCAACCATATTGGATAGTTGTTCTGCGTTTGTTATTGTTCCGTTGTGGGCCACACACAAATCTTTAACTTTTAACGGTTGGGCATTCTCTAAAGAACTAAAACCGGATGTGGAGTAACGCACGTGCCCTATGGCAATATTTGATGAATATTTTGCAACTATTTTGTTGAATTCATCGGCCGATTTGGAAATCAGACCGGTTTTTTTGAAAGGCAGTCGATTAGGAATTGCTAGGCCCCATGACTCTTGACCCCTATGTTGCAGGGACCTTAAACAATCTATTAAATAGGGTATCACATTGTATCCTCCAAGAGAAAAAATACCTACCACACCACAATTTTCATGGACCATAAGAACAAATTACATTAGTTTTACGGTTTATTTAGTTTTTAATATGGGTGAAACAATCGATGATGTTAACAAAGCAACACATCAGGTTGTCTCTTTGACATTTTTTTCCAAAATATCTAAAAGAGAACATTCATGATTTTTAATTATTTCTGACAATTGCAAATCAATAACTATTTTGTTGTTCAATTTTAATTTACACTTTTTGTCACCTGTAACAAGTCCTATTTCAGCAGATGGTATCTTCTTCTGAACCAAAAAATCTTTAACTTTTTCATGATGTTTTGTTGAGATTATAAACCTGTCATGACTTTCTGAAAATAATGTATAATCCAATCTTGTACAAGAGGTAGGTATTTTATCTATATCAACAACAAAACCCAAATTACTTTGAATTGAGATTTCCATTAATGAAACAATCAGCCCACCTTTAGAGCAATCATGTATTGCAGAAACCAAATTCGCTCTGACCATCATTTTGATGGTTTCCACAATTTTTTTCTGGTTGCCTAGATTTACTTTTGGTACCGTTCCACCTATGATTTTATGGCAATATTCATAATATTCAGAACCCCCTAATTCATCAAATGTCATGCCTATAATGAAAATACCATCGTCAATATCAAATGTGGGCAATTTGATTAAACTTTTGTCATCTATCAGGCCAATTGCACCAATTACAGGAGTTGGCTTAATACCGCCGCTTTTGGTTTCGTTATAGAGGCTAACCTTTCCCCCAACAACAGGAATTTTCATAAATGAACAAAAATCCCTGATGGCTCTTATACTCTCCAAAAAAGTCCAAAAAATTTGTTCATTTTCGGGATTGCCAAATTGCAAATGATCCACGATACCTATTGGGGTTGCGCCCACACAGATTGTATTGCGTACTGATTCAGCAAGACAGCCTAATGTGCCTTGGTAAGGATCAAGATAGCAGTGCTTTGAGTTGCCGTCAAGGTTAAAAGTAACGTATTTCCCATTGTCCAACTTCAGCGCCGAACTGTCCGAAAACCCTGGTTTCAGTACTGTTCTTATGCCAACCTCGTGATCAAATTGCTGGTAAATCCATTTTTTGCTGCAAATATTTGGATTTGATATCATAGAAAGGATTAACCTATTGAAATCCTTGGGAATTCTCGGCTCTTTAAACAATTTACCAATATTGTCCAAATAATGTGGTTTCCTCGAGGATCTATCCAACAATGGGGCATTGGCAACTAGTTTAGCAGGCATTGTTGCTATCACCTTTCCATTTTTTCTTATCAATAAATTTTTGTTATCATTGACTTTTCCAATTACCGAATACCTTATGCCATATTTTTCAAATAAATCAAAAAGTTTTGTTTTCTTTTTTTTACTAGTAATAATTAACATCCTTTCCTGTGATTCTGAAATCATTATTTCAGTATCGGTCATATCTTTTTGTTTTAGGTGTATGTTTGATAACTCAATTTCAAATCCCTTTTTTAGATTATCTGCAGTTTCAGATAGGCAGCAAGATAACCCTCCACCACCAAGATCCTTCATAGCCTTAACGCATTTTTTTTCTATGCCTTCAAGGGCACACTCTTGCAGGATTTTTTCTAAAAAAGGATCCGGAATTTGGACGGCCGAGCGGTTTTCTTCCTCCAAATTTGATGAGGCAAAAGACGCCCCATTAATACCATCCTTGCCTGTGGAATTCCCAGCCAAAATTATAATGTCATCTTCTTTCACTTTATTTTTGACAAGATTATTCAATTTTCCGTGACCAATGGACGCAACATCAACCAAACAATAGTTATCAAAAGAACTGTCAAATTCGACTTCTCCTCCCACAGTCGGAACTCCCATACAGTTTCCATAATCGGCTATCCCTTTTACAACATTTTTCAATAACCATTGATTTTTTTTGTTTAATGAGATGTTTTTGCTATCGACATTTCCAAACCTCAAAGCGTTTAAAAGAGCAATCGGTCGTGTTCCCATAGAAAGAATGTCCCTAAGGACGCCACCAACTCCAGTGGCAGCGCCACCGTATGGTTCGACCGCTGAGGGATGATTGTGACTTTCTATATGAACTGTAATGACATAGCCGTCCCCAACATCCAAAACACCTGCGTCAAACCCGGGTCCTTTAATTATCCTGTCCCCATCAGTGGGTAGAG
>JACDHC010000238.1 GCA_013821245.1 Candidatus Nitrosopumilus sp. | reverse complement strand
GGTGAATTTAATATAGAAAAGGCTAAAGAATTAGGAATTCCCCAAGGTAACCTGTATCAGATGTTACAAAACGGCAAAAACATTATGTTTAACAATAAATTAATATATTCTAATACTGTTGTGGGTCCAATACGTCCAGGAAGAAAAGTTGGTATATCGGGAGATACAAGGCCCACGAATGAATTATGTGAGTTTTTCAAAAATTGCGATCTGTTGATTTTTGAGTCTACTTTTAAATCTACTGAATTAGGCAAAGCCAAAGAGAGCTTTCATTCTACTGCTTTAGAAGCAGCTAACCTGGCAAAATTATCATGCGTACATAAATTATGTCTTACTCATTTTAGTACTCGATATAGAAATTTAATTGATTTATTGGATGAAGCTAAAGCCGTATTTTTAGATGTCGACATAGCTTATGATTTGAAATCTATCTCTGTTCCATATAGAAAATAACTAAATTTTTTATTATATCGTTCAACTAATTATTTTTATAAAGTTTCTTAGTAGTTCCTTTTTATCGTTTGATAAAATCATACATGCTTCAACCAGTTCTCTCTCTATAGTTATTTGATCTGAGATGACTTTTTTTAATTTTTGGCCATCTAGCCTGTCCAATTTCTCTATTTCTCCATGATTGTATGCCATGATATATTCACTTATTAGTTTTAAGATAAAAGATGGCGCATATCGTGACAGTAACAATATGCCTTCATTGATTGTTGTGTTGTTGGTGTTGTTGGTGTTGTTGGTGTTGATATCGCTATCTTCTTTTTTATTATAATTGGAGTTTGAAATATACGATTCTAAGAGCTTCATTCTAATTCTTATGTCACCTGTTTCTTCTATAGTTGAGGCAATAATCAGACCAATATTGGTAAGATCATAATATGGAATTCCTTCCATTTGTAGGGCTTTTGGGCCTCTTTTTATCGGTAGCCTTCCACCCTCTTTAACCACTTGAGCGGGTAAGAGTACTTCATCAAGATCCTTAAAAATGGCCGAATAGATATTTTGCCATGCAATATCGTATTTTTTTGCTAATATGTGAGCTATCGCTGTTCTGGTTTTGCCTTTTGGGTCTTTTTCTATTGCAATATGAGCTATTATTCCTCTTTGCCTTTTTGCTTCCCTAGTTGACTTGGCATGATGAGTCTTAAAAGTATCAAAAATCGCAATATGGTTACCTCTCTTCAAAATTCCTATCCGTTTTCTTACTAGTATATCTATGTGTATTTTAATTTTATCTAATATTGATTTTTAAACTAAAAAAATTTTTAAAAAAATTGTATTTTTAACTGTTTCTATTTTTTGGCGGGAGCAGCACGCATTGTGTCTACTTGTCCGCTATGAAGCCAGTCCTTTAGTTCTTCATGTGATGGTTTTGTATCGTGTTTTCCTTGCAAGTGCAGATGAAGCAACACATAATTTACTTGATTCAATATAACCTTATTAGCTTCGTCACCTTTTCGAGCCTTTGTCTTCAGGTCTCCTGGAACAGTTGTCCACCATTCCTCGAATGTTCTCTTTTTTTGAGTGTTAGCTTGTGAACCAAATCCCTTGGGTAATGTCATATTGCTTGTAGATTAATTGATGATGGTATTAAATGTTTTTTAAATAATTTTGTGAAAAGATATATTGCTTGGTATGTGGTGTCCTATTTTCTTATTTTAAATGGATGTTTACATGATGTTGGCATAAAGGATTATCAAATGACGTAATGGATATGTTATACGATTCTCTTGAATTTGAATTGTGCTCAATGATGGTATTTGTTATTCGGCGACTTTGGTTGTATACTTAATTTTCTATCTGAGAACAAATATCGTTAGTGTTTTCATTTACTAAAAAGTAATGATTATAGATCACTATCGCAATAATCCGTATTCTGTAATTTATTATTTGATATTGTCTTATGATCATCCAATTTGTTTACATTGCTTTTGTATTCTCTGTAGTTCGCAATTGATTTTTACAGTAATAGTAATATCTTTATGACATTAAAAATGTAATTTGTTTAATGTCTAATTGTAATACCGAGAAAGATGTCTATGTAATTGTTCATGGCCAAAAACATTTGTTTGAAACAGTAAAATCAAGACTCTCTGCCTTCGGGTTTAAAATCGATAGATTGATTCCTGCTGATATGAATAAAACCGGAAACCCTGGTGACCTTGTTGCTATGGTTTGGCCTCCAATGGCTCCTAAGGAAATAATTCTTGGCGAAATAATTGATTTTAATGGTAATGGTCAGGGAATGGGCGCATGGGCATCACTTAATCAAAAAGAATTGGAGCGCATTTCCCTAAACTAACTAGACTTTTTTTCTTTATTTTTTCTAAACCCGTGAGTAAATTGCGAATCGTAAACTTTTGAAAATTCGTATTCTTTTGGTGATATCGCGTCGCCCACTATTATCAATGCTGTTTTTACTATTCTATTTTCTTTAACTTTCTTAGATATCGTTTCGATTGTACCCTTTATTATTTTTTCTTCATCCCATGTAGCTTTGTATACTATTGCAATAGGTGTTTGGTTATTGTATGTCCCACCTTTCAATAGTTCTTCTATAACTCTATCAAGCAGATGCACACTAAGGTAAAAAGCCATGGTAGCCCCATGTTTTGATAATTCTGAAATTTTTTCTCTATCTGGAACAGGTGTCCTAAACTCTGCTCGTGTAATTATTATTGTTTGAGTTATACCTGGCAACGTTAATTCTAAATTCATAGATGCTGCTGCACCAAGCAATGATGTTATACCTGGAATCACTTTACAACACAGCCCATCATTCTCTAACCTGTCTATTTGTTCCCTTATTGTACTAAAAATGCCGGGATCTCCATCATGGAATCTTATTGCGAGCTTACCGTTTTTTGTGGAGTCTCTAAGAATTTCATATATTTCATTTCTGTCTAATTTAGCCGCATCAAATAAACTGGCCTCTTTTTTTGCAAAATTTAATATCTCAAGATTCAATAAAGATCCTGAATATATCACTATATCTGCATTTTCTAATAATCTTTTTGCCTTTATTGTTATTAGTTCTGGATCGCCAGGAC
>JACDHC010000237.1 GCA_013821245.1 Candidatus Nitrosopumilus sp. | reverse complement strand
CCGTCCATTCAGCAAAAGTAAATCCGTAAGGATTCGAATTGGCATCAAACACTACTGCTGTTGTTTCATTGTGGCTATTGCCATTATTTGTTGATGACTGAGCAAAAGAAAATATTTGTGGTTCCAAGTTTGCAGCCAAACACAGCAGTAAAGCCAATCCAATTGTTCCGCGTATGATATTTCTTGCATTGTTTTGCATAGTTTTACTGCACATAACAACAATGCAAAGGCATTACCAATAGAAGGTTTTTCTTTTCCAAAGATAAATGGCAAAGCGAATTGTAAATTTAGGTGTGGGTTTGCGTTGTGTGTAGCATGCAATGATAATCATAACCGCATCATTCAAATTAATAGACTAACGAAATGGTTTTTTCTAAAGGTAATGATATATAACCACCAAGCTTTTCTATTGACAAGTGCATTTCTGGGCCGGCTCATTTTGCCGAATTATTGACAATAATGAAAAAAAATTGTCTTTCCCAAAGGCGTGGTTGCAATATCCGATATTATTACCCTAACCTCATATCTTGGCAATCAAATACCCGACAAGTCATGGATGCTTTATTTGCTTGAGATTTTTAATAGACAAAACATTGCAGCTGAATTAAATCTTATTTGCTCATTTAACAATGATGGCAAATTTGATGCAATATTTAATGGTGTAAATCAATACCAGTTTAAGAAAATACAACCTTTAATTGGTCATTCGTACATGCGGCAGATAATTTTTGATACTGAAAGAAAGTCGGTTAGTTATTTTTTGGAGGACAAAACAACAGGGCAGGTTGAGGGATTTGACTTGAGCCTTAGTGGGAATGCAAAATTCATTTTTGAGGGTGGAAACCAATTTACCGGAGTAGAATGGTGGAATAAAACGGGTAATTATCCATATCCCATAAGGTACCAGGTGGAAATATCCCAACTTATGTACGATACAAAAAGAGGCAATGCAAATGACCCCCAATCAATAGTCTACTTTCCCTTTGATTCACTAATACCAAACAGCGAAGGGCATTCCCCTGCCTACCCCATTTCCTTTTATGATGCAAGGGTAAAAGATGGCTGCATATGCTATGATGTTTCTTCTGGAAACTGCAAGAATGGCCTAAGATACAGCCGTTAAACCCATATTTTTTGGCTCGGATATTCGAATATGTTTTTTTTAGGGGCAAAGATTCTGCATCATATAACCACGACGGTGTGGCTAATGAAAAAAAACACAAGGAATTTTGTTGCTGATGGATGTCCATTTAAGCATCCAAACTAATGCTCAATTGATATGGCAGGACAAACGATATTGAAATTATAACAAAATCACAATTAAGTGAAAGTTTGCTCAACCCTTTCTTTAAAGGCATTGTTCATCATAGCAAAACTTTGACACATATCTTTGTCCAAACGATTGCCCGCAAGAGCCACAGCAAAACCAGTAAAGATCTCCATATGTACAAAGCGCACATGATTTGCTTTCAACGGTTCTATAGTAAATATACGCTCGCCATTGAACATTCCAGGTATAAAAAATTTTCCGTACCAACGCAGCTCAAGGTGCGGTTCAACCTTTGTCACTGTTGGCCGATAGGTCCTACTCCTTCCACTTGAGGTATGAAGGTGTATTTGGAGATTTGACCCGACCTTTGGGGTTCCGCATATTTGACGAATAAATGGGTTCCACTTTGGAAAGCTATTAAAATCAGTTAGCACTTCCCAGGTCTTCTCAGGAGACGCCTTAATGTCAATCTCAGTGCGAATTTCTTTCAATCCATATTCCCTGTGTTGGTGTAGTTGTTTAAACTTTATCCACTCATTATATCCCATAGCACATTAAGCAAAAAAAAGTCAACGGCTTGAGCCACATCATCTTTTGGTAAAAATGGCAAGTGCCCAAGCCAATTGGTCGTACAACAGAATGGTTATTAATACTTTTTATAGAAACATGTCATCACATAATCTTTTCAGTATCTTTCGTATTTTGCGCAGAACGTTGTTGCCAATTTAGATAATAGACCTGTACATCAGTATTAGAACTCGCAATCAAAATCAACCTCACCAAAAAATTAAGAATACATGGATTAGGCATTGCTCAGTGTTTCTCATATCCATTTTGTGGGCAAAGCCGAATCCCGGACCTACCGATTGATAGGCTGAATGAATGGAATCAAAATAGTGTGTGGTTTATTGACACCTAAAAAAACATATTTTTTATTAATTGGATGCTTGATAAAATATAACATTTTGGAACATAGATAACTTGGTTATTTGGATAATTACACGTCATGCCATATTATCAAACTATTGTCAAGTCATTACATAACGTTATAAGTCATGAAGGCTAAATTTGATTATGAGACAAAGATTTTCATTAGGAAATAAATGCGAATGTATGTGTCATGGCAAAGCAGGTATAGTAGATTTTTGTGGATATTGCACCACTTCTCATAGAAACACATTCTCCAACAACAGATCAAGAAGATAGCAATGTTTTTTGCTTAAGAAGTACAACTTCTTCTTAATCAGGTATAACAACTGATATCATGGTTTTCTTCAAAATCCAAATATCAAAAACATAATTCATCCCTGCTAATCATTTTCAGCTATGTGTCATGAAAATCCATTAAAGTACGGTAAGCATCCCGACACCAACATCATTTTTCAACAAAAACACAAAATTTATGAACCCATAATCATTTGGTATTGATCTCTCTTGGAACAGTTAAACCAGGATAACCCGTTTCCATATGTATCATAAGTTAGCGTAAATCAACATTCTCAATGTTGCTCACAATAAAAACTTCCAGTTTTTGGAATTTAAAAAACAAACAACAAACAAGCCATGGATATAGCAAGTAAACAAAAAATTTATGGTGCTTTAGACTCTATAACTTTTCTCCCGATGATCAAATAAACCATCATGGTCCTATGGTTGCATAATGGGGCTCTGTTCACTTAAGGATTCTAAAAGAGCATTTCCTAACTTTATCTGATGGTTAATGTGGTATATAGATTCATTTTCAAACCAAATCAATCTTAAATCCACAAAATTAATTTGTTTTCATATCA
>JACDHC010000060.1 GCA_013821245.1 Candidatus Nitrosopumilus sp. | reverse complement strand
CCATAAAACTCCTTTGCTCCAAGTAAAACAGGACAAGGGCAGTAATAAAAGACAACAACAAAAACAAGATTACTACCGCTAATGATTCCCTAAAGGCCTTTTTTGCTCGAAGTTCCTCTGTGTTCTTTCCATATCTAACATATGACTCGTTGTATCGAGAGGATACCGAAGAAATCGACCTAATTGCATTGTCCATTGCAAAGTTTCTTCTTGTCAACCTGAGAAAAATTTGCAATATTCTTCCAACCTTAATTCCTCCAGCGGTTGAAAAGGCCGTGCCTCCAATTAGCATAAGCATTATCAAAACAATCTTCCCATCTGCAGACAGCAACGATATGTCAATGAATTGGAATCCGGAAGTGGTTGAAGCGCTTACAACATGAAATGCAGCTGTAACCCAATTTGATTGACTGTCATTATCATTACCTAATAATAAATAGAAAACAGCTGTGGAAACAATAACAATTCCAGAATACAATAACACCTCGGGACGAAATTTTGTTGTTTTCATTTCTTTACTGAATACAGCATAGTGAAATGCAAATGGCAAAGCTGAAATCATCATGCCTGCAATAAGTACTAACAACTGTGGCAAGTTTTCTCCAGATACGGCTGTGGAAATAGGGATGAATCCACCACCAATGACTGCGCTCAATAACAAAGATGTGGCATGAATAATATTGAAATTGCCAAATATATACAAAATCATTCCCAATATTACGGTGTAAAATGTAAAGATGACACCAATCGTTAAAAGTAACTGCTTTAGTTTTAGTACGCCTCCACCAATCATTCCCTTCATGTGAATTAACTTGCGCTCTGGATAGAAGAAGGTAACAACAAGATAGATAAAACTCAAACCCCCCACCCATTGCGTAAATGAGCGGTAAAAATCAAGACTCTGTGGCAGGTCTTCAGGATGAGTTATAAAAGTCAAACCCGTTGTTGTAAATCCGGATGCACTCTCAAAGAAGCTATTGACTAGAAGAGAAAATGGGCTGATATCATTTGAGAACGGATTGAAATACATGTAGGGAATGCTTCCAAAAAGACTCAGCAGCACAAAACTTGAAACCATCAGTAGTGACGCCTGCTTTAGGTTTAACGGGGTTTTTTCCCCATAGGCATTTAAGATAAATCCTGTGAGAAACATTCCCATAATGGCCAAAAACATTCCGGTAGCAGAGATTGTTTCTCCCATTGCAGTGGCCAAAATAGCCGGCGTTATAATCAGTATCCCGGAAAATTGCAGTATAAAGCCAAGGTTGGCCAGGATTGGCTTGTAGTGCTCCCTTACAATAACCCTATAGGTTCTGAATGTTTTTTCCAATACTGACGTCCTGATGACGTTTGCCAGCCCCTCCTGCGTCACAATGCCTAAAACCTTTTCATCATTTACTATTGGTATTCGTTTAATTGCGTTTAGTCTCATGATATTAAGTGCCTGTCTTACGGTGGCTTTTGAGGAAAGGGTTACAATTGGTGAGGACATTATTGTGTTTAGCAAAGTTTTATCAGAATGGGCTCTACTCATTACAACCTTGTCTAATATGTCGCTATCCGTTACAATGCCAATGGGTTTTTCAGAACGAGTGACAATTATTGTCTCTGCATTTTTAGCATGTGCATGCTTTACGGCGCTTGCAACATCCACATTTTCATCTAAAACAAAAAATTGCCCATGAACATATGACAATACAGGCCGCTCCAATGGATCAGTTATCATTTTATATTCTTATCAATGCCCTATTGTCTTTTTCATACGCCACTTCTAATGGCCTTATCTCAAATGAAATCGGCATAGCAGAATAAGTTCTGAAAATGGTTGATAGACCTTTTGTCTCATCCATTTGAATACATGAGTATATTTTTTTATCCAAATAATTCATCTGGTTTAAATGTTTAACCTAATCTGGTATTGGATTAGGTTAGATAAAAGATTTACTAGGAATAGGATTTAAAGAATACATTACAAGAATATAAAAATAATTATATCTACATATTGTTAATTGTATCATGTTTTATTATGAATCCAAGCAATATTAATTATATTTCTTTAAGATATGTTTGGGGTTTATAAAGAATGGAATCCAATTTAACAATTAATATGGTATAATTTAATTTTCTTTTGTTTTTCTCTAATGCATTATAAAGTATGGACTTTACAATCTTGTGGTTGTCTGTTTTTTCGTGCCTGGCTTGTATGACATGAAATATAGCATTCGTCATATTATAATGTATATTTGTATAACTTCATGAATTGGAGGCTGGGATTGAAATCTGACCATTAATTTGATTTTGTTGAAGATGTGGGTAACTCTTTCTGATATACCTTCTTTAGCCATATTGGAGTTATTATTGTAGTCAATGCCACCATGATGATTATGGCCGTATAAATATCAGTTGACAATGCTCCTGTAGTCACCCCAACACCAGCAACAATCAATCCAACTTCGCCTCTGGATATCATCCCTATTCCAACTCTCATGGATTTTGCCTTATCCTTAAGAAATATCAACGAAGGCAAGCCACATCCTAAAAGTTTTGTGGAAATTGCAATCGCAACAACTATCCCCGCAATAAAAAGAACATTGAGGTTTATGCCTCTCAAATCCACCTGTGCGCCTATTATGGCAAAGAATAAGGGGGCAAAGATAAACTGCAGTTTGTGGACATACTCTTCTACTTGCTTTATCAATTTGGTGCTGGCAATAGCCATTCCAACTGCAAAAGCACCCACAATTGGTGATAAACCAATATAGGCCGCTATTCCAGCTGTACCAAAGAAAATTGCAGTTGTAATGCCCTCAATACTTCCCTTTGACCTCCATAGTTTTTCGCGATGCAATATCCTTGGAACCAGGAAAATAGCAACCAATAGCAGAACTACAAACAATCCAAGTATTTTTAAAATCAGAAAAGTAATTTCCATGATGTCTGGAGTAATGTTACCGGATTGAACCATGGTTACTACAACCGACAAAACCGCAATCGCAAGAATATCGTCAACTATCGCAGCTCCTAAAATCAATCGCGCCTCTTTTGATTGCATTTTCCCCAGTTCAGTTAACACCTGAATGGATATTGCTATACTGGTTGCTGTGAGGGCAGTGGCAATCAAAAGGGTTTCAAATGCGCCAAGACCATAAATGGAAAATACTATAAACCCCACAAAGAATGGCACAATTACGCCCAATGCCCCCACAGTGAAGGAGGCTGCACCACCCCTAAGAAACTCCCTTGGTGTGATTTCCAACCCCGCAACAAACAAAATCACAATGGCAGACAGTTCTCCTATGTGCTTGACAGTTTCATCCAACACCACTAGTGGTTCACCGTCAAACAGTGGTAGTCCACCCAGAGCATAAGGACCCACTATTATTCCAGCCAAAAGTTCCCCCAACACAACAGGCATTTTTAGCCTCTGGAAAATCTCGGCAAACACTTTGGCGCTAAACAGTAAAATTGAAAGTGAAATTATTACATGGATAAATACGGATTCTGCCGCCATTGCCTATTACAACAGATATTATCTTCGCTATGATAATATAAAATATGCCTTTTAGCTGTTGGAGTTAGCTTGCAATGTATATGGGTGTTTACGGAAAAGGCATTTGAATTTAGAGTATCTTCAGCCACTAGAACAGACTTTTCGGCATTTCGTCCGTATCGTAATAGTATCCCAATATGTTGTCTATGGTGTGCTGAAGTTGGGTATTGCTGTTAACCAAGACCACGACTATTTTGTCCTTTTCAACTATTTTCAATACTCTTACATTCTCGTATTCTGACACAACCCATTTTATTTTGCCTAGGAATTTGCTATCATAAAGTGTTCCCTTGTCTCCACCAATGACTTTGTCATTTTCATCAAAACCTATAGACTCAAAAATAGAATTAATATATGCTCTATCTATTTTTGCATTCCTTGCAATATATAGGCCCCTAATCTGTGATGATTCCACAGTAAAAACAGCCAAAATGTCATCATCCACTTCTACAAGATGCTTGATTTTGTCATAATTATTATCACTATCTTTCAATGACTCAATGCCTATATCGGAGAATATATGATTTTGCAGGATAATTGCCATTGGATTTGGCAGTCCATTTGTATTATGGTTTACACTGTTTCTATTTCTATTTGTCATTATCTGCTACCTTTTTATCATGTTTTCAAATTATTGAATAGTAACGCATATGGAAATTGAAATGGCTCGATTTCCGTCTCTATATACATTTTTATGAAATGTTGTCTTTCATAGAGAATAATAAATTTGCACAAAAAATATACTCTTGGCCTCATTTTGATAGCAATCTATGCTGTTGTCCTTTTTACTGTTCCCTCTTTAATGTTTGACAAAAATGTTACCCCTATTCTTGCCTCCATCACTTTGATTATGGTTGCAGTGTATATTCTGCTAGGGCTTGAAATTATCCATAGGACTGTTCTTGCGGCTTTTGCGGCAGTGCTTTCCATCATTTTGGCAGTTACATTAGGCTCCATAACTGCTGAAGAAAGCCTTGATTTTATAGTCGAATCCATTGACTTTAACACCATAGGTCTCTTGCTTGGGATGATGGTTATAGTAGCTGTTCTAGGGGAGACAGGCATATTTTACCAAGTCGGCATAAAGTTAGGTAAGGTTAGCAAAGGCAATGTTTGGACTTTGATGTTGCTACTTTGTGTCTTTACAGCTGTTGCCTCAATGTTTGTTGACAATGTCACCACCATTTTGCTTATGATTCCAGTTACCATGTCAATAACAAGAACACTGAAGATACACCCAATCCCATTCATAATAGCCCAGGTTTTGGTGTCAAACATTGGGGGAGCCGCCACCTTGATTGGCGACCCTCCGAACATACTTATTGGCTCAGCCGCAGGAATTGACTTTAACTCTTTTCTGATTTATATGGGCCCAACCATGGCGATTATCTTTGCCGTTTCTTTGCTATTGTTAAGGTTGTTCTTCAAAAAGGAACTAAAAGGGGAACAAAGTTTAGAAAGGGATTCTGATGTCCAGGTGCTGATGCACCGGGATGAGGACGCCATAGTATCACGCAGTAAGGGACTGCTAATAAAATCAATGATTGTGCTAATAGGCGTCATTGTTTTATTTTCACTGCAAGGCATAACTCATTTGGAAGTCTCCATAGTCGCAATAGGAGGAGCGGCAGTATTGCTTGCCATAACAAGAATTCCCCTAGAGAAAATACTGCATGAAGTCGATTGGTCCACGCTCTTATTCTTTATAGGATTGTTTGTCATTGTGGGAATAGCAGAACATGCCGGTCTTATAACAGTGTTGGCAAAACTTGCCATTGGCATAACTGGCGGCGATTCTTGGCTCACTTTTATAATGATAATTTGGCTATCTGGCATCGCAAGCGCTTTTGTTGATAACATACCCTTTACAACCACCATGATTCCACTGGTCCATTCACTTATCTCCACGCCAAGTATCGAATCAACATTTGGCACTGAGTATCAAATCAACCCATTGTGGTGGGCTTTGGCACTGGGGGCTGATTTGGGTGGTAACGGCACTTTGATTGGCTCAAGTGCAGGAGTGGTTGCTGCAGGGTTAAGCATGAAATTCGGACATGGCATATCTTTTATGAGATTCTTTAAGATAGGATTTCCCTTTATGCTGATTACACTGGCAATCGGGACAGTATTGCTTTACGGATTGCTTTTATTCCTGTATTGACAAAGAAAACTGAAAATAGCGATTGCATAATGTCATGCTCCAGTTTTAAACGTCCACATCATGTTTGAATAAAAATGAAATAACTCAATGTATGGCATAGTTAATTGCAAACATGTTACTCATATATGGAAGAATGGTTTCTTTGTGACGGATTACTGAATTTGAGACCTTTTGGCGACTTTGCCATGCTTTCCTTATTCGCTGCTTTTTTCTTTTTGAATTTTTCTTCATATTTTTCCTTACCAGTTTTTTTATGCAAGCCATTGTCTCTATGAAACACATCATAAGGTTTTAGAGAAAACGCATTTTCTTCGTTTAGAAATGTGTAACTGTCATTATCTAATTTATTTTTTAATATTTTTATTTTCTTTTTCATGTTCTTTTCATACTTATTTGGGTGATTACATGGATTTGGCTCCTCATTGAATTTCTTTTCCATAGTAATGATTTGCCTGAATCAAAATTAGTTTATAAGCAGAATATGGGCATAACAGTTAAAACTAATTTTGAGCAAAAACACTAATTGAAAAAATTCATGGAATGAACCTAAAAGTATTCAATAAATGGTTATATTTTTAGAAATACTTAAGGTTTTCGCACAGTTATTTTTTTTAATAACCCTTAGATTTAAGATGCATATATCAACAGGTTCTATCTCAACATATTTGGCATATTTTTGTATGGCAAAATCAAGGCACAATAATGCAATAATCAAAATGTTTTTCCTAAATAAGTATTTGAACAGGTGTTTAATTGTCACTATTGTTGTTGTTATTGATGCGCTTTTAGTGTAAATGACTAAATGTAGAGGCAGAAAATTAGTATTACACCAATGACAATAATCTATTGCCATGTTTTCTTGTTAATAACAATAATGCTAACTGGATTTGCTAGCATCAACAATGCTGTAGCGCAGGAAGATGTTGTCGAAATAGAAGATAAACCAATCCCCATTGATTCACCCGCATCAGCACAAACACAAGCAACATTTATTCATTCTTGGTGGTTTGATGGCCTTTTGGTATCCTCTATAGCCATTGTTGGTTCCTTTGTTGTGTATTTTATCATCAATTACTTTCTGAAAAGGACTGCCAATTCACTGCGTTTGGACAAAGGGGACCTTAAGGGTATTCGTTCCATCATAAAAATGATAATAATTGTCATAACCCTGATAATAATTCTCTTTCAGTTTTCATCAATTAACGCTGCCACCGCAGGGGCAATAAGTGTGATTGTTGGAACTGTTATAGGCTTTTCGTCCAGAAATACCATAAGCAACGCAATTGCAGGAATAATCTTGTTGTCCGCAAGGCCATTTAAGATAGGCGACAGAATAAGCACCACACAAGATGACAGCCTGTTGGGAGATGTAGTTGAGATTTCCCTTATTTACACAAAGATAAAAACAGTCAAAAACGAGCTTGTTACTGTCCCCAACCAGTCATTGCTGCAAAATCGACTGGTGAATTACAGCGGGTTTGAGCATTTGGCAGTATCCATAGAAGTCAGTATACTATATGGAAGTGACAAAGACAAGATAAAGTCGTTGCTTGTTGAGGCCGCTTCCAAAACAGTTGGCATAATCCCTGACAACCCCAAACCATATGTTATCCTAAAAAGATTTGATAATTTTGCAGCGGTATTTGAGTTGAGGGCATACACCAAAAGGTCCAACGAATTCTTGAGAATACAGTCAGACATCAGGGAAAGTGTTTTTGATTCCTTTCAAAAGTCTGGACTGGATTTAACGATACCCCAAGCCCAAATCAATTTTGACGACATTTATAGCCATAAAAGATGGAAGACAAGTGACGAAGTATAAAATAAATTCTATCCACGAATAATCAAGAGTATTAATAAATTGAAAGATATGATTAGCATGGTCTTGCATCCAATTGGGTAATCTGCTAAAAGTTAATATTATATCGATATCTATTTCTTCAAAATTGATTGCATTGATTCATCAGTTATTTCCTTATTGTTGATGCAGTGATATTGTTGTTGTAATCATTGTTGTTGTTGCGGTTTATTTTTGAAATCACTATGGGTATTAATCTTGATTTTTTCTTCAAAGGATCTTGCATATTACAGTTAGACTAAAAAATATTTACGCTCATCGACAATAACATTAATGTTATTATATATAATAATTATAATAGTAATTCTAATCCTAAACACGATTTTCGAAATTTCACATCAATTGATTCTCAATTAATTCAAACAGAACTAGCAATGTATATAATAAAATGTTCTGGAACGCCTTTTTATCCTCTCTTAAAGTTACTATTCAATTAACAAAAATAACCAATTAAAAATAAAGCCCGGTATATCTTTATGTTTACCAATATTCATTTTTTAATGAGGCACAACATCTTTACCAATATTAAACCTTCTGAGGGTTTGGTTGATTGTAATTCTGACGGAGAGAACAGCTACAAAGAATATGAAATCATTAATATCTTGTGATACCTGAGAATCAGCATTTGTATTGTTAATAATAAACATGCCCATTTTTAAAATAGCATTGGCGGACTCCAACTCCAATGCCAAAAGCAGACTGTTGATGAAACCCTTTATTGGTGCATCATTGTTTCGATTTATTGGGCCTATTACAACAGACGTTATCAATGGGGTCATTGTCTGGAGGGCAGAGACACCAATTATCAAGACAGCGAACAGGTCAATGGTTATTGTTATTAGGGAAATGATGATGGCATTCCCAGCATAAAAAAAACTGTCAGCGAACATGGTCTCTTAATCTCCTGTAATTATCTAGTATTGTCTAAATCCTATGGCAATAGATTGAGTGCATTATGGTGTTATTACAATCTACCGGAGTTTTTCAGGTCAGTGTTGTGCTTATCTATTTCTTTTGACAGGGACCAGCTTAAAACTATCCTAATGCCCACCACCACGGCAAGTATTGACAATTCATTTAGGGATGGAACCAACACTGTTTTCAGAATGTCACTTCCAACCTCAAAGTCAAGTGCAAGCAGCATACCCCTTGCCAAGCGCAGCCTTATGGTTTCCTTGTCCTGTGTTTGCTCTTTGGGTGACTTGGTCACCAATGTCCTCAAAAAACGATATAAATCCAACAATGGCGGAAATCCCTATGATTAAGCCTGCTGCGATATCTATCCCAAAAGTAATAATATTAACAAATGGCGTAAGGATAGACTCCAAAGATTGTCCAAAAATTACCATTTCTTCTTGTAATCAATGGAGTGGTGCTTCTATAGTCATTTCTGTCTTTCAGTTTTGACAATATATTTATGCTTTTATACCCTGAAATAAAAAAACAGGTAACTCATTTTCAGAATTGATGAACAACAAGCCTAAAACAATAATGGATTCTGCATCTTGTTTTTTTGTAGTTATTTGCTATGTGGTTTTGCATTATCTTTTATAAAAATCACCAAGGAACAAATATACAGCAAACACAACATCCTGTAAAACAGTTATCTGTTTCTTTTGTAGTATCATGTGAAAATAAAATGTGTATTCATATATTCCATTCCTTATTAACACGAAAAAACTGATTGATTCATTATTGTAACAAAATGTATAATCAGGTATCAATAAACATTAAATTATTAATTCAAAAATGAATAGACTGAGGATTGGAATTAACTTGATTGTCATTAAATCTCTTGGTTCTCTTTTGGATATGTGTCACTTTTATGTAAACTAGGTAAAACAGATAGCATATGGATATCAAAAAAGTTAGATAAATGTGGATAGTTGGTATACAGGTAAGTCTTAAAATCCATGATGGGATTGACCGTCTCGCCTTGGAATTGCACTCTAAATGATTCTATTGGCATAATAATCTGATTGGCACACCATTTTGTCAGTTGTTTAAATTCACAAACTTTGTTAGATACAAGAAGGCTTTTGCTTGAAGATATAAATTCTTTAACAAAATGCTTTGTTACTATAACCTGTTGTGATTTTGATGATCCATTATCAAGGATTATTGATAACTCTAAAAGAATATAATCACCAAGCTT
>JACDHC010000236.1 GCA_013821245.1 Candidatus Nitrosopumilus sp. | reverse complement strand
GACAAAAACATATCGAACACAACAACAAAAAAAAAATAAAAAACTATATTACCAATCCACAAACATATCAAGTATAGTGGGGATGAGGTATTTAGCTGCTCCAGTCTGAGTTTTCACAATGATGACCTCGCGACGAACTGACCCATAATGATCATCATCACTACTGCATAATTTTGCCCAAAACCAAATGAAATTATAAATACAATAATCAAAGTATAAGGGTATAGCATGGAATTAGTTTATGATTATCCATTATATAGGCCCCCCTCTGAAGCGAATTCTTTAATTTTTCAAATAACTTTGGGATGCTCCTTTAACGAATGTTCGTTTTGTAACATGTACAGAACAAAGGAATATTTCGAAAGGCCCATTGAAGAGATAAAAACAGAAATAGAGGCAATGTCAAAGTTACAGCCAAACGCAACCAGAATTTTTTTGGCAGATGGAGACGCCTTAAACGTAAAAACAGGGAATTTGATTGACATACTATCTCACATAAAAAGCAACTTTAAGCATTTGGAAAGGATTTCCTGCTACTCCATGCCTAAAAACCTATTGCAGAAAACAGATGACGAACTGTCGTCCTTAAGGGAATCCGGCCTGGATATGGTATACCTAGGTATAGAAAGTGGCAACAACACCGTATTAAAAAAGGTAACAAAGGGGGCCACAAGTGAAACGATAATAAGCAGCTGTAAAAAGGCAAAGAAAAATGGCTTTATCCTCTCATGCATGATAATATTGGGTCTGGGCGGAAAAAAATACTCCAATTCTCATGCTATCGACACCTCAAACGTAATCAGCAAAATTGAGCCAAACTACCTTGGGGCACTTACATTATACATGGAACCCAACATAGAGCAAGAATTCTATGCAAAGTTTAAAGAACCTTTTCAGCCACTGGAGGATTCGGAAATACTAAGCGAGATGGAAACTTTGATTTCAAACATAGACGTTAAAGAGCAGGTTGTCTTTAGGGCCAACCACGCTTCCAACGTTTACTCAATAGGGGGAACCCTACCACAAGACAAGGACAAAATACTCGAAATGATCAAGTACTTGAAGGGCCATCCGGAAAACTTAAAGCCAAAAATCCTAAGGAGATTTTGACAATCAGACGCCCATTTTCAGGCAGAAAGAAAAAAGTTTGCTTGGTAAAGATGACTAAACAAAAAATATAAATTGTTTATTTATTTATTTATTTATTTATTTTTGTTTCCATCAACGGTTATTTGAAAAAATTCATTATTGTATCCAAAGGACCACTAGCTTCTTTTGCAGTACCATTTTGCATTGCATTGGGGTCCGTAGTTGAGGTGGTGGTGGCATTATCACCTGTGGCCGATAATGGTGAAGTAGTGTTCCCGGCTGTTGTGAAGTTAGAGGCTGAAAATGATGTTGATGTTAGGTTGTCTGTTCCTTGAGAGGCAGATGATGTTAGGTTGTCTGTTCCTTGAGAGGCAGATGATGTTAGGTTGTCTGTTCCTTGAGAGGCAGATGATGTTAGGTTCTCCTGAGCAAATGAACCATCAGTGGCACCCATCACCAAAGAAAAGAGGCCGGTAAATGCAAACATTGCTAATACACGTTTATTAAAATTCATCAATAGTACTAGTACAGGGTTGTTTTTAAGATTTACATATGATTTTTTTTACATGTTGGGTATTTTTTTATAAGAAGCATTACGTTTTATCTTTCCGTAATGTTAATAATGCAAAAAAATCTGGTTTAAAAAAAATTTGAAAAGGTGCTATAGTATTTTAATGGACATTGATTTCACCAGGCATAAAGAACTGCAAAACTATGCTTATGATATACAGAGCCAACAAGAACATACCCACTCTAATCCCTATTGTCCTTCTGAACAAAGGGATTAAAGCTATCAAAGTAATTGATGTAGCCAACATCATCTGAAACCACAACATAGGGCTGTTTGCGATTACGGTATAAAATCCTCCATGGTACATTGCGGCAAATATTGCTACACCCAGCAAAAGAGAGTTGTTTAATACCTTTGAGCCCAAAACATTTGCTATAGCAATTGACGCACCGGCGGCACCCTTTCTTGCCAAAATCATCATCGAGATTTTTTCGGGCATCTCCCCTGCAATTGGGCTGATGATAACGGCCAAAACAATTGTGGAAATCCCAACATCTATTGAAAATGATTGCAATGATGAAATAAACGGACTAGCACCGAAAACTATACCCAAAGTACCAATTAAAAAGGCCAATGCAGCTTTTGTCATTTCAGACCTGCTAACCACAGGATGGTGTTCAGAAGAAACATAGGAGGTAGAAGGGGGTGTACTGGGAGTATCAGCCGGATTAGCAGGGGTAACAGGAGCAGACGTATCTGCGACAACATTAAGCTTATTTGCTCGGTTTTCTCTTTTCATCTCAATTAATGCGGTCAAGATATAGCCAATAAACATTCCAACAAAAATAATACCGTCTATAAAGTTATAGCCATCAAGTAACAAAATTGCACTAATTATTGCCGAAACCAAAAGAAATATTTTGTCCAATTTGAATGTGCTTACATCTAATTGTTTTAACGGGGCTTTTGAAAGTCTTGTGGTGGCTATTATGAGCATTAATGCCAATCCAAGCGTCATCATCAAAATATTGCTTCCCAGACCCGCACCAATAGCAACTTCATAGAGACCAACAGATGACGCATAGACAACAATAGCAATTTCCGGAAGAGTGGTTGCAACACTTAACAAAGTTCTTCCAACAAACTTTGCCCCAAATTTAACAGAAAGATGTTCAGCACCATATGCCAATACCCAGCTAGCAAGGCTCAATTCTCCAAGCCAAAATAACATTGTCAAAAGATTTTCTATATTCAAAAACTAGTATGTCTAAATCGTTTCAAAATATAAATTTATAACTTGCACCATTAACCACAATATTTTCAATGTTATCTAAAAAACTATATAATTTACCAATAGGAAAAAAAATAGGTATTGGATATCTTATGTATAAAGGATTACATTGATGACCTTCGTTTATTTTGCCAGCAGTAATGAAAATAAGTTTTTAGAGATACAAAGCCTTTTTGAAAATCAAAATAAGGAAAATAAGGAAAATATTGAAATCCTCTTTTCAAACCTTGCAATCAA
>JACDHC010000059.1 GCA_013821245.1 Candidatus Nitrosopumilus sp. | reverse complement strand
CAAATCAACGTATTTTTTAAACTGCCTATAGCCCTCATCTTTAAGGATTCCCTTTTTTAAGATTTTCCTTCCGGAAGAGGTTTTTAAAAGATTAGTTTTGTTGAATGTAAAATCATCTTTATTGCTGCTCATGAATAATAACCCGATGTTCAGAAAAACAAAAACATATAAAAATAAACAAGAGAGGTAAAAGCAGAAGCGGCAGTGTTCTGTTTGTGTTATCGTGACGACATGGCGATTCGCTCTTGTTCGTTTTTCTTCTTTATTGCATAGCTGTTCATATCGCTATTGGATGCCAAAATAATTTCTTTTGCCAACACTTCTTCAATTGAGTGAGGGTTAGAATAGGTTGAAATTCGTACACCTTCGGCTATAAATCTTAAAGCAAGATCAACCCTTCGCAAAGGCGATACATCTACAGAAACATGGTATACGGTCCCACCATAAACTATACGGGTTGTGTCCTCATTTGGAGCTACGTTTTCGATTGCGCGTACCAGCAACTCTACAGGATTTTTACCGGTTTCCAAGTATATGATATCAAGGGCTGCTTTTATGAAATTGATAATTCGGGCTTTCTTCCCACCCATTCTTCCAGTGTTTTTTGCATATCTTTTACCAAAATGCATTAACTTATTTGTTAAACGTTCAATTATGTGAACTTCAGATTTTTTCAATCGCTGATGTTCGTGTCGGCCGAAGGTTATAGGGATGGTCATAAAAGGTTTTATAAGAATAACATTTTTTAGTCCTTCATCGACAATTTCTATTTCGCTTGTATCCCATTTATTAAATAGCAATACGTTGGTTTGCTCTTTTCCACTCATTTATTATCGCCTTGGTTTTTCTTTCCTACCTAGAACTAATTGGTTAAGTGAAACGCCATTAACCTTGAAGACTTGCCATCTAACTCCGGGAATATCACCCATAGCACCACCCATTGAACCCCCAATACCTTCCAGAATCACTTCATCATGTTCATCAACAAAATTTAATGCACCGTCTCGTGGGAGAAAAGCTGTTATGGATTTGCCATTTTTAATTAATTGAACACGAACACACTTTCTTACTGCAGAATTAGGCTGTTTTGATTCAATGCCTACCTTCTCCAACACAATACCTCTTGCTTGTGGAGAGCCTTCAAACGGATTAGCTTTTTTGTCAAGCACAAGCATTCTTCTTTTATAATAATGGTTGGACCATCTTTGACGTTTTCGTTTAGCTTTTAAAACTCTACCTGAAAATAATCCTAATGGAGATTTACTCAATATATATCACATATTTTCACTTTTAATTAATTGTTCCGGACTTAAAATTAAAACATTTGTCATGTTAAAATATCGTTTGGCGAGAATTCTGGCTTTATCAACATTTCTCCCATCCTTCCCAACTATAATGCCCTTTTTCCTCATATCCACCACAACAATGGCATTCTTTGTACCATCCAATCGCTCATTAATTTTAATATCTTGTATAAAATCAGAATTAAAAATATTTTTAATAAAATTAACAGGGTTTTCAGAATATTCAACCAATTCTATTTTTTTTGGTATCACATTTTGTAGTTGTTTGATATTTGAACCTCCTTTACCTATTGCCATTCCCATTTGACCTTTGTGAACAACAAAAATTACCCGGTCTGCCTTATCATCAATAATGCAATCTCTGGCTACTGCAGTAGTAACCGTCTGAAATAAAGATAGGAAACTAAACTCATCAGGTGTTAATTTAATTTTCTCACTCAAAACCCATACACCATTTATAACATAAGAGAGACTCTTTCAAGTATAAATAAGTCTCTTTTCCAAATCCCAATTTAAGTATATTTTCCAAAACACAAGAAGGTTTATAGTCCATTGCCTTGTGACCATCAAAAAAAAGGAAGAAAAATAACAAAATAAAATAAAATTCAAGCAACATTAATTGTAGAGTAATATAGTCACAATGAAGAATAAATGGAAAAGAAGAAGAAAAATTGTTTTGTGACTGTTATCTCAAAATAGAGTTGACATCTTCTTCAGAGACATTTTTTAGTGATACAATGCTTGTCCTATAAGATAAACCGCACAAACGGCCAAGCAAGGTGGAATTGCCGGGAAAATTATATAATGAAATATTGCTTTCCTCAGATAATTTTTTCACTTTTTCTAAAGAGTCATCAGGAAGTGAGGTTGATGTCAGAATAAGGTTGGTTCCTTTCATGTACTGAAACACTTCTTTTTTACCAGTCCTTATTTTGTCATTTGTTACTGATTCTCTAAGGACTTTTCTTAGTTTTTTTTCATTCATGAATATCTATTCCTTGACACTCATATATAGATCAATCATTCCAGTGCCCACAGGTACAGTTGCCCCGACAATTACATTTTCCGTAACCCCTCTCAATGGCTCTACCTGTCCTTCAAGTGAAGCTTTTGCTATGGTAGGAACTGTAATTTCAAATGCAGCTCTTGCTAAAACAGAGGTTTTTGTTCCAGCAATTCCATGTCGTCCAATTTGTTGTAGATAGCCTTTTGATGTCATCAAATCTGCAACCAACATGATGTGTCTTATGTCAACCTCTAAACCTTGCTCTTCCAAAGTATTTGTTATTTCCTTAACAAGGGCAGTCCTAGCAGCTTCTATTCCGAGGGTTTGCCAAATTTCAAAAACATTGTTTGTGGCAATCCTGGACAAATCAACGCCATCCACTAGAATCACCTTAGCCAGGTTGGAACCTGATGTTTGGATTACCCATTCCTCGTTTTGCTTTACAATAGTGACTCTTTCAATATCAGGAACTCCTTTAACTCTACCATTCAATAGTTTGTTTCTTAGTGTTAGCAGAGTTTGAGCATCGGGTTCTTCGGATAGTGATATACGTATTATAAAGCTATTTTCATCTACCGAGATATCATATCTTTTTTTAGAGCTTTTTAATACTTCCTGTATCTCGTTCATATTAGTTCCTCTATCAGCTATTTTTTTCTCAGAAAAATTAAAGGTCAAAACACCACTGTAATCGGTGTCCACCTTATTGACCAAATCAGAAATCCTAGTAAAAATAATCCTCTTTGCTACCTCAAGTGCCTTTTCTCTTGACAATCGGTGATCCTCATCTAGGTAAATATCCATTGTTGGGGTGACGGGTTTTTTTCTTGCATCAACTAGTTCAATCAATCTAGGCAATCCCAGTGTAACATTTCTTTCTTTAACACCAGCAAAATGAAAAGTCCTAAGGGTCATCTGGGTTCCGGGTTCTCCTATTGATTGGGCAGTTACTACACCAACAGCCTCCCCAGGCTCCACCTTTGCCCTTTCAAACAAATCAATAATTTTATGTACAACTTTTTTCACACCTGGTGTGCTTACTGGATAGTTAGATAACGCATTTTTAATGTCCGAATGCAATTTGGGGTTCATTTTGTCTTGGAGCCTTCCCAAAATTTCTTTTATTTCGTTTTCATCTGCTTTTTTTGGGTCCTCATCAACAACCGACTCAGCCTCTACCAGCCTATCAATATTAACGGCCTCACCATGGTCACTTTTTGCAGGGTCTACACCATCATCACCATATACAAATTGGATTATGTTTCCGTGAGAGTCTCTAACGGTTAAATCATATTCTGCCTTTAAATGCTCTAGTGCATTGATAAGTCTTCTTTGCATATATCCAGATTGTTGAGTTCTGACAGCAGTATCCACCAAGCCTTCTCTACCACCCATTGCATGGAAGAAAAATTCTATTGGACTAAGTCCGTCCCTATAATTGGACTTTACAAAACCTTTTGAGTCAGGATTTTGCTCACCAGGTTTAAAATGTGCTAAAGCCCTATTTCTATACCCCTTGATGATTCTTTTGCCTCGGATAGATTGTTGGCCCAATGCAGCAGTCATTTGGCCAATGTTTAATGTTGAACCCCGAGCTCCTGTAGAAGCCATAATGACCCCGGAATTATCATCCGGAAATGATCTGTCTGCGGTTTTACCGGCTCTATCTCTTGCCCTAGATAGTTCGTTAACAACATATAGTTCTAAAGCTTCTTCAGGTGAAAGGCCCCTGGTTAGTGGCAAGGTGCCTTCTTTGTATTGTTGGACCAAATCATTGATTTTGCTGTAAGTCTTGTCAATTACATCGAAAATCTCTTTTCTAGTTTCATCATTTAGCCACAGGTCAGAATAACCGTAACTAAATCCCCTATGAGTAATGTATGTTTTTAGCATTATTAGAATAGAATCCAAAAATGTTTTCGCATTCTCGTTTCCATAGTCTTTAGCTATACGGTGAAGTACACTGTCCGGCTCTTCTGCCCCTATTGAAGCCTTATCAATTACACCCGAGAGAAGATGTCCATTCTTTATGACAACATCCTTTCCAGGCCTTTTAGAGGATTTGTTCCATTTGGAAGTTATGATAAAGTTAAAGTCTTTTGGCAAAAATAATGAAAATAATTGTTTACCAGAATATAATGGCCTGCCATCCTTCTCTGCCTCTGGTTTAGGTAATGGTCCATCATAGCCGCCCAGATAAGCCAAGTTAGAAATTTCATCTGCAGTTAAAAATGTTTCATCTTGGGTTAATAGAAATGCACCTGTGATAAAGTCGCGTATACCACCAATAATTGGACCACCATATCGAGGTGAAATAATTTGATCTTGAACTCTCATCAAAAGTGCTGCTTCTGCACGAGCCTCTTGACTTTGTGGAACATGCAAGTTCATCTCATCACCATCAAAATCAGCGTTATATGGAGGACAAACAGCAGGGTGTACCCTGAATGTACGGTATGGCAAAACTCGAACGTTATGCGCCATAATTGACATTCTGTGTAACGATGGCTGCCTATTGAAAATAACAATATCACCCTCCAACAAATGTCGTTCCACAGTGTAACCAATTGCTAAAGAATCAGCGATAGGTGCTCGGTCTGCAACATATTCCAACCTTATTTTTACACCATCGGGTCGGATAATATAATTAGCTCCGGGGTAAATATTAGGTCCATTTAACACGAGTTTTTTTAATTTTTCAATGTTCCAATTAGACACGGTCTCTGGAATTGTAAGTTTTTTTGCAACATCACTGGGAACACCTACATCAGAAATGCGTAAATTGGGATCTGGGGAAATTACGGTTCTGCTTGAAAAATCAACTCTTTTGCCAGACAGTGAACCCCTGAACCGCCCTTCTTTGCCTTTTAGTCTTTGGGTTATTGTTTTAAGAGGTCGCCCAGAGCGATGATGTGCTTGGGGTATGCCTGAAACTTCATTGTCAAAATAGGTTGTCACATGGTATTGCAATAAATCAACAAGGTCTTGAACAATTAAAGGTGGAGTCCCGGCTTCCTTGCTTTCTTTTAGCCTCTGGTTTACCCGGATAATGTCGACCAACTTATGTGTAAGATCATCTTCTGATCTAATCCCAGTCTCCAAAATGATAGACGGTCGTACTGTAACTGGGGGTACAGGTAAAACTTGTAAGATAAACCATTCTGGTCGAGCAGTTTTGGGATCATATCCTAAAAGAATCAGATCGTCGTTTGAAACATTCACCAATCTTTCTCTAATTGTAATTGGCAGTAGCCTATTCTCACCTACATCGGTTTTTTCTACAAAAATAGTAGGTTTTGTAAAGATTAGGTCATATTGTTCTTTTTGGCAATGAGGGCAAACTTTTACTTTTTTCGCTTTTTCTATTATATCATCTCTAACATTTTCAAGGGTAATTACGGCATATGGAGCCTTACTGTCACGCAAATTTTTGTATTTAACAAGATCCTCATTACTTAACTTTATTCGATTGCAAGATCTGCAGGTAATCAACAATAATTTATGGATATCATCTATAAAGGCAATGTGCAGAACAGGCTCAGCTAGCTCGATATGCCCAAAATGGCCAGGGCATCGAGCGGAAGTATTACCACATGTAGCACATTTTTGTCCAGGCTCCAAAGTTCCCAGCCGGCTATCCATAAGCCCCCCTTGGACAGACATACCATCTTCATCATACGTTTCAGGAGCAGTTATTTCTGTTACACTGAATTTCCTAACCTCTACAGGAGACAAAATACTAAATCTAATTCCATCAAGGATTTTAAAGGATTCATCACTCATTAAAATTCACCAACACCATATCCATAAAATGAAAAACCAATCAAACTTTCTCCTTAATTAGTAATCTTGGAGCAACATTTAAACTCATCATTTCTTGCAACAGCAGTTTAAAGGCATAGGCAATGATTACATTCGAAACTTTTCCTTTATCACCGCAGACTCTGCAAACGTATTTTCTTTGTTTGGTGTCATAATAAGACAATAAACCGCATCTTTCACATATGTTTACTTCTGCTTTATCGGATTCTTCCAAGAGTCTATCCTTCAGCATCATTGACGCACCGTATGCAATCAAACAATCTCTCTCCATTTCCCCAAATCTCAAACCACCACCTCTAGCTCTGCCTTCAGTTGGTTGTTTGGTTAACATTTGAACTTGTCCTCTTGCCCTACTGTGGATTTTATCCGCAACCATATGGTGGAGTTTTTGATAGTATACTACACCCACATAAACATCGGCTGGGAATCGTTTTCCGGTTCTTCCATCATACATTGTTTCTTTCCCACTATGTTTAAAACCATAGCTTTCCATTACTTCTTTTATATCATTTAGTTTCTCACCCAAAAAAGCAGAACCATCAACTATTTTTCCCCTTAGAGAAGCAGCTTTTCCACCAAGCGATTCCATGAACATACCAACAGTCATTCTCGATGGAAAGGCATGCGGATTTATCATCACATCGGGAACTACTCCATCTTCTGTGTATGGGAGATCCTCCTGATTTACAAGCATTCCAATTACCCCTTTTTGACCATGCCTTGAGGCAAATTTGTCGCCAATTTCAGGAATTCTCATATCCCTGACCCTAATTTTATACATTTTGCCGCCTTCCACAGATTGAGTCATAATAACAGTATCGACCACACCACTTTCGGATGGTCTGACACCGATAGACGTATCTCGCCTATATGGACCTTTTACCTCGAATTCTTTATACTCTTCCATAAATCGCGGAGGGGATGTTCGACCTATTAGAATGTCACCTCCGTTCACTACAGACTCATGCATTATGGCTCCATCTGGCTCCAGTAAACGGTAAGATTTTTCTCCACGGTATCCCCTAATATTAGCCTCTGAAGAAGGAATTTCAAAAATGTCCTTCATGCCACCAGGATATTGCTTTGCTTCAGCTTCGTATACACGATAGAAAAAAGTCCTAGATAAACCCCTATCTATTGAAGATTTACTGAATACTACAGCATCCTCTATATTGTAACCTTCAAATGGCAATACTGCAACTACACAGTTTTGTCCCGTAGGTCTATCATCCAATCCAAGCAAGTTTATTGCTTTAGTGCTTACTACGGGCATTTGAGGATATAACATAAAATGTTGCCTAACATAAGTACTGGCATTCATAAGAGGTGTTGAGAATCCTAGGCTTTGCTTAGCCATTGCACTCTCATATGTGTTTCTTGGAGATTGATTATGTTCAGGATATGGTATGATGGAGGCTCCAACACCGAGTATTGCAGATAGGAAAATTTCAACATGTGTGTGGTCTGTGCTCAAGTTCTTTACATCACTTGCAATATAACAATTTTCTTCTTCGTTTGCATCCACAAGTTCCACTATTCCCATGTATAGCAAATCTGTCCAAGAAAGGAATTTCTTATATACCTTTTCTAGTATCTCCTTGGTTAATAAAACATTACCATCTTTAATAATGGTAAGTGGACGAAGAACTCTTCCCGAATTGCAGCTTATGTACAGTCTTTTTGTAGCCTTTTCATTTATTGATGAATAATAGTAAACTCCCATGTGAGGATGCATTCTCCCTGATCGTCTCATAGTTCTCAGGCGATTAGACAAATGCCTGCCATCTTCAATATAGCCAATTAAACGGCCATCAACAAAAACTCTTGTTCCCCTGAATTTTAAATCGTCGTTTGCTTCATTAACGTTTTGAACACCCAGTTCATACAGTTTCTCTATTACATCCGATGATAGTACACTAACAGAAATTATTGCTGAAAGTGCCAAGTTTTTGACCAATCCACAGTTTGAGCCCTCTGGAGTTTCAGCAGGACAGATTCTTCCAAAATGGGTCGCATGCAAATCTCGTGCTTCGAAGTTTGGTTGGCTCCTGCTTAGTGGCGACTGAATTCGTCTAAGGTGGCTCACAGTAGACATATAATTTGTTCTATCCAAAAGTTGAGTGACACCAACTCTACCTCTTCCCCAATTTCCAGTAGCTATGGCATTATTGAGTTTGTCGGAAATGATTCCAGGTCTTACGGCTGCAGCAACAGCATTAATTCCCCTTTTTTGACCAGACCTTTCTAATTGATATTTCATATCTCGAATAAGATTTCTAAAAGCAGTTCTGAAAAGATCAGCTAACATTTGACCTGCAAATTTTATTACCTTGTTCCCATAGTGATCTTTATCATCGGTCTCTACCCATCCCATGTTCAACTCTATTAATTTACAGGCAGATTCGCCCAAAAACAATGCCTTTTCATATCTGTTATCAGGATTTTTTCCAAGGTGAGGTAACAATCCCCAATCTAATAATGTTTCTGCCCTTTTGATTTGAAATTCCTCTAACATACCAGGAGCGATTCTTTTACTTATATAGACAATTGCGTCCCTGCTAGTTAACACCTCCCCGGATTTCTCAAATGAAGGCTCCAATTCGTCTTGCAGAACCTCATTTAAAGAAACTGCATTTGCAATGTCTTTATCGGCCTCCAGGCCGAGGGCCCTAACCAAAATTATCAACGGAATATCAACTGGAGATCCAGGTATTTTTGAAACAATAGAGCCATCAGGGCGCATAATCAGCTCTAATTTGGCCCGGTAGCCTACTATAGAGGAATAAACCTTTGCCTTGTATAAGACTGTTCCAGCGGTTTCCTCAATATCCACAATAATTTTATTGTATGATAAATCCTCTAGCCCAACTATTACTCTTTCAGAACCATTAATTATAAAATAACCCCCAGGATCCTTTGGATCTTCACCAACATCTATGAGCTTCATTTCAGAATAGTTATTTAGCATGCATGCATTAGATTTCACCATAACCGGCATATCTCCAATATGAATAAACCTAGACTCCAATGTTTTGCCTTCTTCTACAATGCTGCATTCAAGCATTATTGGGGACCCGTATGTTAAGTTTCGAAGTCGTGCTTCTACCGGGGCAACATGGGTTATAGAGCCATCCAATTCCATGATCCTAGGTTGTTGCATTTTTATTTTTCCTAGTTTAATTTTATAAGGATACTCAGCAGTTTCTATTTCAATCTCCCCTACTTCATCAATTATGCTCTGGAAACCTTTTTCAGTAAACTCATTGTAGGAATTAAGGTGCTGTCTTGCTACCCCTTCCCTTCTAAGAATATCGTGAATTATGGGCCACATATCCGAAGAAGTGTTAATATTATAACTCATAACCATACCATATCAACCCTCCACTACATATCGGTAATATACACTTTCACCGGCAGTTGAGCTTTTTCGGGTTATTTTGATAACATCGCTTGGTTGTGCGTCTAATCCTTGTATTCCCTTATCGGAAGCCATTATATATGGTAGCTGGCTAGGTTTAGAATTAAATTTTTTAAAAACTAATTCGGCTTCCTCTTTTGGTAAAATCTCATGTTTGGGTTGGTATATGTGATCAACTATTTTAATTTCTTTTTTTTCAGATGACAGTGGAATTAGCCTCCTCAATTAATATCAAATTAGATAACAAAAACAAAATAAACGTCAAGGATCCACATATGAGTTATTCGCATATATATAATATTCTATTATTGCCCATTATAGTATTGGTTATTGTTTATAAACCATCATAATTAAACATACTTTCTTTTACTTTTGGATATGGTTATCTTCACCCCTCTAAAATCAAA
>JACDHC010000235.1 GCA_013821245.1 Candidatus Nitrosopumilus sp. | reverse complement strand
TCTAATAGAGGGAATGATAAATATATCCAGATTAAAAAAATTACAAGACGCAATAACAGCCATAATCAACCATGTTGACAAACGAAAGTAAAAGCAACAATTTTATATATTTAGATAATGCAGCCTCAACACCAATCGATAAAGAAGTAATTGACGAGATGCTGCCATATTTGACCTGTAGTTATGGCAATCCATCGTCACTTCACAAATTAGGCAGGGTTTCAAGGCAAGGCATCTTAAACTCCCGTCTCAAGGTATCTAAACTGATAGGATGCAGCATATCAGAGGTTTATTTTACATCTGGAGGAACTGAATCCAACAATCTGGCGTTAGCAGGTTGCGCAAAATTAATAAAAAAAACAAATCCCTTATGCAATAAAATAATGGTATCCGAAATAGAGCATGATTCCATCTTAGAAACAATATCGAACATAGAAAAAGAAATGAAATTCAATGTCGACTTTATTCCCGCCAATAAAGACGGCCTAATTAATGAAGAAAAATTCAGGGAACTGGTTACTTTGGAAACAGGGGTGATAAGCATCATGTTAGTCAATAATGAAATAGGAACCATTCAACCAATAAAAAAATTGGCAGAGATTGCAAAAGATAAAAACAAAAAGACAATCTTTCACACAGATGCAATTCAAGCATTAGGAAAAATTCCACTAGATGTCAAGGACCTGAATATAGATTTATTATCAATTTCCTCACACAAGATAAACGGGCCAAAAGGAGCTGGGGCCCTATATATAAAAAGGGGGGTAAATCTTGAGCCCATACTGTTTGGTGGAGGCCAAGAAAACAAATTAAGATCTGGAACTGAAAATGTACCATCAATAGTAGGGTTTGGAAAAGCATGTGAAATCGCAACAATGAAACTAGAAGCAAATAAAAACAGAATAAAAGAGATTCAAAGTTATGCAATAAAAAGGATTATCAATGAAATAGCATATTCAAAATTGAATGGATCAAAAAAACAAAGGGTTCCAAATAACATCAATTTTTCATTTCAAGGTATAAATGGTGAAGTCCTGCTAATTAAACTAGATGAAAATGAAATAGCTCTATCAACTGGTTCCGCATGTTCATCAAATAAGAAACAAAAAGCCTCCCATGTGCTAAAAGCGCTTGGCCTTTCCCATAAAGATATAACTGGCTCCATAAGATTATCATTAGGGTATCAAAATACAAAAGAGGAGTTGGACATAACGATAACAAAACTAAAAGAAATAATTTCAGAGTTACGAAAGTTAAATGAATTTGAATCTGAAAGCAATTAAGATAACATAGCAATAAATAATTACACTAGAGTGAGAGTTTTAAAATAATCACAATCGGCCTCCTGATAAAAAAATAACGATAGTAACAACAATGGTAACATAATTATGAATGTTTTATTGTGCAAGGTCAATATTCATTGTCATCCTCTTCCGCTTCTGCCATATTGTTGTTGACGTTGTTGTTGTTGCCATTGTTAGTAAATCACAATAGTATAACACAACACATTAAGTAGTAAAATAGTAAATAGGTTATTTTATTATCATTATTAGCATAACCATGAAATTCACTGCAACAGAAAGACTTTTTTTACCTCAAGGTTATATTAAAACCAATAATGGCCTCATCCGTAGAAAATAATAACAATAACAATAGCGGCAAAATACAGACAGGTGATAATGCTCCAGATTTTGAATTATTAGATACAAACCAAGAATTTCATAAGTTATCAAATTATAAGGATAATCAGACTATTTTAGCATTTTTTCCAGCAGCTGGCTCTCCTGTTTGCACCACAGAAATGTGTAATTTTAGAGATTCTTTGAATGGGTTGCAACAGAAAAATGTGAAAATTTTAGGAATATCTGTAGATAGTCCTTTTGCAAACAAAGTTTTTGCAGAGCATCACAACCTTAGTTTCCCAATATTAAGTGATTACAATAGGGAAACTATTGAAAAATATGGCGTAGTAATGCCAAGTTTGGGTAAATTAAAAGACTACAAGGCAGCAAAAAGATCTATATTTATTGTAGATAACAATCAAAAAATAAAATATAGATGGGTATCAGATAATCCAATGGTAGAACCAAATTATGAAGAAATAAGAAAGGCTATTTAATAGTCATCTTTTTCTTTCGCATCCATATAAACAATTAGGTAAAAAAGGAAAAAATATAGTCATTATTTTTTGCAATTTGCACCATAACTACCCTTGAAACAATAAACCCCATAAAGTCAAAGCGATATAAACATAATTACAAAAAATATTGTTGCATTCAAAATTAGATTATGAATACCTATTTAAAAAAAAACTGCCCAATACCAATTTGACTGTTATTTTTTTGTGGATAAAGACATATAGTAAAACATACTAGATTTATCAGATACTAATCTATTTTGGTCATCAACTTTACAAGGTTTCTTACGAAAGTTATTTTACAGCCATTTAACAGACACCATAAAAAAACAATCAAAATGAAACAAAACAAAATAACTATTATAGTTAATATTTTGTTATTGCCATTATTACAGTTGATCTAGTTGTTTGTGTATTAAAAAAATGTAATTATACCAAATATTTAACATAATCCACAAATAAAAAAGATTTTCAGTTAAAGTATGAGTTAATCATACGAGCAATAAATCACAAGTCAGGATTATTGTCGTTTGTTTAGTCGTAGCACATTGTACTCATTTGTTATCTTTTGGATCCACTGAATCAATATTGACAATGTAGTCAGTAGATGCATTAACGGTATATTCCTCTGCTACAGGATTGTCAGAGCATCCTTGTTGGCCCAACGCGGTGTTTTTAGTGTTTGATTGGGTTTAGTAGGCTAGTCAGAACCACCCTCTTGGGCTGCAGTATTGCTTCCGGTGTTGGCTTGTGTTTGGGTGTTTTCATTGTTACCTGAATCCTCGGTATTGCCGCCAGAAATCACATTGCTATTTTGGGTTGAGGATTGGCCTTGGTTGATTCCCTGGGTTGCCTGGTTGCCGCTGCCAGAGCCTGAGCCGCCTTGTTGGCCCAAAGCGTTGTTTCCGGTGTTGGCTTGTGTTTGGGTGTTTTCATTGTTACCTGAATCCTCGGTATTGCCGCCAGAAATCACATTGCTATTTTGGGATGAGGATTGGCCTTGGGTAATTCCCTG
>JACDHC010000234.1 GCA_013821245.1 Candidatus Nitrosopumilus sp. | reverse complement strand
GTTAACAATCGCTAGATCACACACACAGAGAGAGTATCATCGAGATTCACAACCTTTCAGCAGGTCAAGGGATTTTATTGTTTTTTTTGTGTGATATGTCTATTGATCATCAAAATATACTGTCTTTTTCTCAAACCACACATTATATGGTTGCGTTGGCTAATTTTCCAATATCGCATTTTAAAATCAAAGGGTGTTTGGTTTTGTTAAATAACCTTATTATAGAATCTCCAGTAATCTACTAAGGGTGATCCCAACAACAATATGTTACAAAGCACTTATGATTATATAGTCACAATTTGTTATGTTTGGTTGATTATGGTGGGTTTTTTTATTGCTATTACAATTGAGCTACTGCTTCTTATCGGCTTGATATTCCCTATTCTCATTATTGTGATATTAAATAGGGATAGAAAAATCAACAAAATAACAAAATAAAATTTCATGCATTATATCACACAAAAAAAACAAGAAAGAAAAGAAAAGGAATGGTTTAATTAAGATAAACCTGTATTGTTATTACTCCCGATGTCCTTTTCCTCAATGTTTTCCCGACCGTTACTTATTTATGATGATAAATGCTCTTCCTGCTCAAAATTTGCCAGAACGGCAGCCAAGTTGTCTGGGGGTTGGATACGCATTGCGGGCCATTATTATTCACAGGAAGCCATAGACTCAAAAAAGATGATTTTTCCCCCAGGCTATGACGCAACCAAAATGTTTTGGCTAATCAACAGTAAGGGAGCTTTTGGTGCCCGTTTGGGTTTAGTACAAGTGGCAAAGGAAATTGTTTTAGGAATTTTTAAAGCCATGTTCAAAGCACAGCCCAACAGCAAAGATCACAACAACAACAACAACAACAACAACAACAACAACAGCTTGGCAGAAACATGCAACTATAGCGACAAGGACTCATGCATGTCTACCAAAAACACATTAGGGCGTGTTTTTGATCTGATGAAAAACGGAGAAAAAATAAAATTTTAAGTTTTGTTACGGAATAACAAAAAAAAACCCTACTACCCTTCCCTGTAAAAGCCAAATTACACAAAATACAGAATAAATGTATTTGGCATATGTACGCATTATAGAAACATCTCTTTTTGACTTTTTTGGCTAGTGGTAACAGACATCACACTAGGTTTGAACAACTAAAGTCATTTAAATTTAATTGCCTATAACCAAATCAAATTAGCTATTTGCAACACAATAGTCACAAACACCAAGTTTGAATATATGGATAGTGGATATTGAAAACTCTGTTTATGATAATGGAAACGGATTATTCCTCTCCCCCTTTCAGTCACACTCCACTTCTCCTTTGCACAATTAAGGATAGGCACCAAGAGAAAATGCCACGCCAATAGATAAATTAGACACGCTCAATCAAAAAAAACATTTGATTTCATATAACCGTTGTAGCTCTTCCCTAGTTTCACAAATTTCAAAATCATCAAAGTTTGCTGGCATTGTCAGAATCAGCTTGATAATTACCCTACTATTTTCTGTTGCGTTATTTTATTCATCAAATCAACACCCTGAAAACCAGCAGCAGCAGCAACCGCAACAAGCGTTAGCATCATTACACACTGAAAACTATAAGGATACGAACAACTATACAAACTATATATCTTTAGAAACAAAACCGTTATCGCACCCCGAAGAAGATTTCACAAAAAAAAACAAATCCTCCTCACTTACATACCAAAACCCAGATTATGGCATAAAAATTCAATACCCAAATAACTGGACCTTTTCGGAAGAAAACGGAAGCATAGTCAAGTTCGGGCAGCAAAAGTATTTGCAATTGGATGACGGAAGCTTTGTTGCCTTTTATTCACCATTGGAAAACAGCAGTGATGTCTATTTGGCTAATTTGAGGGTTTATGCCAAAGACTTGCCTTCAGAAATTGAAAAACTATCCGGCAAATCCCATCTAACCCTATTGGATTTGTATTCCATCTATTTTTCCCAATTTTTGCAGTACTCAAACTTTACAATTGTTGGTCCCACCTCAAAAACCCTTCTAGGTATTGACAACAAAACCGCCGCATACGAGATACAATATATGACTGGAGACGGAAAGCAGCAGCAGCAGCAGCAGTCCATGCTAGACACATTTACCATTTACAATAACAAAATATATGGTTTAAGGTACACATCAGAGTCAAACAAGTACCCTGAATATTTGCCGGTTGTGAAAGCCATGGCACAGTCCTTTGAGATAACAAAAAATGAGAAAAGAGTGGGCAGCAGAACCGAACTGGCAACGGATGGTGGAATCCAAGTCAGCAAACCCAAAGAAACTTCCCAAGAGAACGTAACAGACAACAGTGACATCAAGGACAGCTTTACCTTTGACAATTCATCAAAATCACACATAGACTTTCTTAAAAACCAAACACTGACCAAAATAAACGAGGATAGGCAAAAATTTGGTTTGCATTCTGTTAACTTGAGCCGCAACAACGCAGCGCAATACCAGGCGGAAAACATCCTATCAACAAAGTACATGTCCCACCTGACCACAAATGGCGAAAAACCATACATGCTTTACTCCAAGTTGGGTGGATATGGAAAGTTAAGGCAAAATGTGGCCCTGATAGGCGACCCCTATTTTTATGGTAAATGCGTTAGCGGAGAGATAGACTGCAAAAAAATCAACCCACTAAAAACAATAAACCTGCTTGAGGACATTATGGTGTACAATGACGCCCATGCGAAATGGCACCACAGACACAACATACTGGATGTTTATCCGACCCATGTCAGTTTGGGAATTGCATTCGATGATTACTCTTTTGCGTTGGTGCAGCACTTTGAAAACAACTACATAAACTTTTCCGCTCCGATGGTTACGGGCAACAGTGATTGGCATGTTAGCATTTCAGGAACGCTATTGGACAGCACCACCAGGTTTCACGGCATAGAAATCTACTATGATGACTTGCCATCCAAGTCTTTTTATGAGAAACAAAAGGATCCAAACCTGTACCAGCCCGGTAAACTAGTCGCTGCGGTAAAGGAGGCAACCAATGTGGGTTTTGCCACAGGTAACAGTAACAGCAGAGTGCCAGAAAAAAGCAATTCATCCGATTTGCCGCCACCATACATTATGATGATAGAACCGTTGCGAGAATCATACCCCGTTTCCCAAAATA
>JACDHC010000233.1 GCA_013821245.1 Candidatus Nitrosopumilus sp. | reverse complement strand
GAAATAATGCCCAAGTTGTTCACCAAATTCGCAACCAAATCAGACAAGGGGACTGGTCTTGGCTTGTTTATCTCCAAAAACATCGTAGAGGTCCACGGTGGTATGATTTGGGCTAAAAACAATGATGATGGAAAGGGTGCAACGTTTTCGTTTAGCCTGCCCTTGGTGGACCAATACCAAAAACATTTAGATAAATGACTGGAATTTACCAAACTGCATTGTGATTAAAAAACCAAATAACGGACATGTTGTCTTGGGGATTATATTGTTACCCGAAACGTATCCAAACACTGTTGCTTATGTTTTGTTCGCTTGACGCAAAAGTGTTCTGTAGTTTTCAGTTCTGACCCTAATATGCAGAATGGGTGTTTCATTGGGGTTTTTGTTTAAGATTCCCAGGTGGATGCATGCGTTTGAATTTGAGATTGTGCTCGGAACAGTAATTGTAGTTTTGTCTGCAATCATGATTCTAAACCCAATAGTCTGATTTCTGATGTTAGGAATGCGAATGATGTTTCCAATAAAGGGGATCTGCATCAATTCACTTCTCGCAGTTTTCTTATGCCCTCTTGATACTCCTTCGGATCCTTATAAAACAAGCAAAATGCTACAATCACATGATGCTTCCAATTACCTTGATGCACCTCCATACTATTTTTTTACATGGAAATTTCAAGAGTCCATTGTTTGCTGATAAAATCGGTTTGTCTGATTCTACAGCATTGTCAATTACCTTAAATCCCTCATATCGTTTTTTACCACTTTGCCCGAAACCCCTGATGAAATCATCTGGATTCCTGTTATCAGAAGTGAAATTCCTATTAATAAACCGGCAAACGCAATACCAAACACGGGGAAAACCAGTATCATGATTGCCAAGATGATGGACAACACCCCTGTGGCCACACTAAACACCCTGTTCCACTTCCTGCCTTGCTTATCGTTTATGCCGTGAATAATCTTTGAGGCGCCACTAAATAGCAAAGCAACCCCCAATAGGAATATCACAATTATTGAGGTAATCAATGGGAACGCTACTGCAATAACTGCAAGTATGATTACGGCAATACCTAAAGCAATTCCTGCAAAGCGGGACCTGGAGGGTGTAAATACGTGGCTGACTATCATTTCAATACCTGTTACAAGTAATAGTATTCCCCAAGACCCAAATCAGGGATAGGAATCCACCTATTGGGTTTAGAATGATGATTGCAGACAAAACTACAATTACTGTTCCCAGCCCGATCTCAAACGCACGCATCCGCCTGGGAATCTTAAACATTGTCATAAGTATTATGCTCCCTTTTGGTTAGTGAAGTAGAGGGAAGAAAGGTAACCTCAAGTTTGTCAAATGTTTATTTTTGGGTTTTTGATGCGTAATGGATTTGTTGAACTTTATTTCTAGTGTTATCGATATCATGATTAACATTATCCATCTTGTATAAAAGATTAAATAAAATTTTCAATTAGTTTGCTGTTTTGTTGTTATTATTGTTTGGTATTATTGTTATTATTGTTAACCCTATATATTGCACCCATCAGTATGTACCAAACCAATTGAATTAATTGATTTTATTAGCCTTCGATTATCTACAAAATCTGTAATAATGGTAAAGCCCTGCCAGCCAATTAATAGTGTCTATAATCGGCCACTATCTAGTGGGTTTATCGTTCAAAATGACATAAATCTGTCTTAAAGTAACCATTTCGACATTAGCTGTCCAGGTTTGCCTTCATTAAACTATTTCCGACGGTTTTTCATATTTTGTGAAAAGTTATACTAGTTGACAATCATTAATAATAACCCCTTATAGAGTTGCCATTGACTATAGTATTTCATGAATAAGGAAGAGGTTTCCCAAAAAATAGTTTCCAAAACAATCAGCAATGTAAAGGAAAACCCTTTGGTAGTAAAAGAAAACGGATGTGCCGCCTGCCATGTGCTATTTAGTTTGTCTAAAGAAATGGAAATAAGCGAACAGGAGGCATCAGATTTACTCTCTGAAGTCTTGCTTGCGAACCCGGGATTGGATGATTCTTTCATTGACATGGTGGAAAACATACATATGAAAAGAAGGATGATGGGGACTACATTTGCAATCAAAAGTAGGGAAGCAAAGGACAAGTTCATACACTCCAATTTTAAAAACACTCTATCTGAGTTGCATTCCGACATTGTAAACTATGGACCAGATATTGCTTTGCGGAAACTACTTATGTCCATGATATCGCTAGAAATAGCAAAAAATATAGGAATAGATTACCATGCCTCAACAGAGGAGCTTTATTACTTTATGAGGAAAAATGACCAAGAAACACACACTAACTTGATGGAGTTTATCAATCAATTTTATCAGAGAGTCATTAATAGAGAAAAAAGGAGATGAATTTGAAAACGGCAACAATTGTCTGTTGCCATTTGGCAAGACTTTGACGAAATAACTAACAACTACCACCCCATATTACACTTTTGAAATTCCTGCCACCACGAGCATTGTGATAAATCACTTAAGGCAATTCCAATAATTTTGGCAACCGATAAAAATTTAAGTAGGTGTCACTGTCATATGAGAAACTGTTGCTTTAGTAAATTGCCAAAATCCTCATCTGACATGGCTCTTTTTGCTTGCAATATTTTGGCAGCGTCATCACCCACTGTGTATCGGAGTTGTGGGTTTTCAGACGTTATGGCTTGCAGTATCGTCTTTGCCACCTCTTCTGGTGCGGAAGACGATGTGTTGTTTATCATTGACATAAAGTGGTTCTCCACCTTTTGCATCAGTGAAAAATACGGGGACTTGGGATCTGCAGCTTTTTTTGCCAAAATGCTAGAGTTCATGATGTTGGTTCTGATAAACCCCGGTTCAATGATAACCACCCTGATTCCAAAAGGCTCCAGTTCATACGATAATGATTCACTCAAACCCTCTAACGCAAACTTTGTACTTTGATACGCTGACAAAACAGGCATACCTATACGCCCTCCGACTGAGCTTACATTTACTATTGTGCCGCCAGTGCTCTGCTTCCTCATGATGGGGATAACCTTCTGCGTTACCCGTATTACGCCAAAAAAGTTTGTCTCAAACTGTGATTTTATCTCTTCTATTGATAAGTCCTCAAGTGACCCAAAAAGCCCATAGCCTGCGTTGTTAACCAGCACATCAACTAC
>JACDHC010000058.1 GCA_013821245.1 Candidatus Nitrosopumilus sp. | reverse complement strand
GTGGTACCCCATACGGTAACTACTGATAATGACTATGAAGACCCTACAAATGGGCGATTTGATACCATGCCTACTATTGGATTGATACCACCAGGAGGAACTTTTGAATTTACTTTCACCGAAGACGGGGAATATTCTTATCATTGTGAACCTCACCCATGGATGACTGGCAAAGTTTCCATTCAAAAAGACTTTAGCTAATGTATATGTTCTCTAATTTTTTTTAATTTTAATGAATTTTACGTTTGATGCAATCTCTTTGTGCTCTTGAATTAGTGTCACCCTGAATTTTACATTAGATTCGGTAGATTTGGGAATGTGTCTTGTAAAAGCTTTAAATTTTATTGTTTTAGGATCTTGCAAATCTTTTTTTAAAATTGATAGCCTCGCATATGGATGGTTTATTTTTTTACTGTCAATTTCTGTGTAAGTAAAAACATCTGATGAGTCCTCTATTTGTGAATTGATGCTTAAACTGTCAAACCTCCCAGGATAATCTATTGTAATTCTTCCGTCAACCTCTTTTCCTCCGTCAACCTCTTTTCCTCCGTCAACCTCGTTTTCTGTGATTGCTAAATCGATATTCTTGCCTTCATTGTTATTTTTGTTTTTCATGCTATAGTTTTTTTGCATAATTTTTAATTTATGTATTTTTTCACGGTTATTGTTTATTTTATGGTATTGGGCAAATTCATTTTATTATGTGTTTGGAGTGTTTTCCGTTTGTTTTCCCGTTATGGTGTCCTATGTGTATTGTCTATAGGTTTAACCCATCTTCTCTTTGTTTCGTCAAATATGAAATCTACTGAATCCGAATCCGTATTTGCTGCTTTGTTTTGGTTCTGGTTTTCTATAGATTCTTTGTGTGCTCCATCTATTTCTACTTGTGATATTTGAAACTCATTTGCCTCGACCGTGTTTTCAATTGTTATCTCTATTCTCTCCAGTCCTTTGTTGAAATCTATATTATCTTTGTGGGTTAGCAGAAACGCTGTTTTTTTTTTTATAATGATTGGTTCTTGGTGTCCTGTGTGTTTTGATTCATGAACATCCACAATGGTTGATTTAAGTCTTAATCCTTTTTTTCCTCTTCTTTTTTTAACATTCTTTATGATTTCTATTAAATTAGACCACTTATCCATTGGGATGAACTCAAAAAAAGGAGTTTTTTTATCTTTGATAAACTCTATTTCTAAAATGCTTGCATATTCATAGTCAGGTTCTATTTCATTTTCATCAACATCATACTTGGAAAATAGATTGTTTATTGCTTGTGTCTCCCCCAACGAAAGACCAAAATGATTTATTATGATCTGAAACAAAACCGCTTGATTTTCGAACTTAAATAATCAAATAAAATAATAAACAAAAAAAAGGGGAACCCTTTTTTATTTTTGATTACCAGTGGTGTGTCTCGTCGGGTATTAGTCCTATTTGTTCTTTTTGGAAATATCTTTCAAGTTCTTGTGTCCATTTTTCTTTTGCAGATTGACCACCCAGGCCTTTTCTTCTTAGCCAGAATGAAATTACCGCAAGTAAAAACACTGCAAATAGCATTGTTCCAAATATGTATATCATTACATCGTAAAATAGTGGGTCGTATTGTGGCCCAATTTGCAAGCTTGTGTGGTGGAACATACTCCCTATTTGAGAAAATACGCTTAACAAACTCATTATAATATGAGCCTGATAACTAAAATATATACATTTTGGTTTCCTTTTACAAAAAACAATTAAAACTTTATTTATAAATTTGATAGTAAAAATTAATCATTTTCATTTCTTTAGCTTTATTTCTTCTTTGTTGTTCATGTATTTTTGCAATGCCAGTGGAATTCTTATTGTCCCCTCTCTGGTTTGATAATTTTCAATTATTGCTACCATTGTTCTTTGTATTGCGACTAATGTGCTGTTTAGTGTGTGAACAAGTGTAGTTTCTTCATTTGGGTTATTTCTAAATCTTATTTTGAGACTTCTGGATTGATAATCCGTGCAGTTTGAACAAGAGCAAATCTCTCTATAAGAGTTTTGAGCCGGAAACCATGCTTCTATATCATATGTTTTTGCTGAAACTTTTCCCAGATCTCCCGTACATAAAACTATTGTCCTAAATGGTATATCTAGAATTTTATAAAATTCTTCCGTTGTTTCTAAAAGTCTTTCATGCTCTTTCCATGACTCGCTGGGCCTAGAAAAAACAAACTGTTCTACTTTGTCAAATTGGTGCACTCTAAAAATCCCTTTCATGTCTTTGCCGTGGGCACCTGCTTCTTTTCTGAAACATGGGCTAATCCCGGCATATCGTAGTGGCAGCCTTTTCCCTTCTAATATCTCATTCATGTGCATTGAGGCAAGTGGATGCTCCGATGTGCCTATCATATACAAATCCTCATTTTCAATCTTGTATATGGTCTCTTCAAAATCACTTAAAATTACGGCACCTTCCATTGCTTCTTTTTTTATCATATAGGGAGGTTGTATGATTTCATAATCCCTTTCTATTAGATAGTCTATTGCAAAATTAGTTAAAGCCAAACCCAACTTAACCAGATCGTTTTTTAGAAAATAGAACCGGGCTCCAGCAATTTTTCCGGCTCTTTCTAAATCAAGCAAGTCTAGTTCATTTGATATGTCTATGTGGTTTTTTATTTGTGTGCTTGCGTTGGCTTTATCATTACTGTCACCTTTGCTACTTGCAGTATGTCCGTATTTAATATCTAAATTGTCTGATAGTGTGTTTTTATTGAAAACCTTGATTATTTTATTGGCGCTCTCATCCTTTCCTATTGGGATTGAGTCATGAAAGAAATTAGGTATGTTGTGTAGCAGTTTTTTATATTTTTCCTCAATTTCTCTGTTCTCTTTTTCTAATGCCTTTATTTTTTCACCAATCTTGTTCATCTCCTGAATTTGATCACTTGTTTCCATGTTGTTCTTTCTTTTTACCGCTATTTCCTTGGCGATTAGATTTTTTTTATGATTTGTATTCTGTAATTCTATTATTGAATTTCGCCTATTTTTGTCTAGATTAAAGATATCATCTAGATGAAACTCCATGTTTCTTTTGGATAGCATCTCCCTGATGGAGTTTGGATTTTCTTTTAAAATTTTGGAATCAATCATATTTTATCACATTTTTAACAATTCCTGCATGTTCCATTAATTCGTCAAAAGTGTTTAACAGTGTTTCCGTGTTTTCTTCTTCTGCAATATTTGCAGAAAACTTTAGTTCTAATGAAATTGAAGAATCAATCGTTTTCATATCTAGTTCTAAATTTTTGGGAAAGTTGACATTATCTGGCAACAAGGAGTCATGGATTGCTTTTGATTCCCTGTTGTCTGTACATTTTATTTCGACACTGGCATTAATATTAAGATTGGGAAATTTTTTCATCTATGATTATTTTTTTTATATTTGATAAAAAGTCTTCTAATTTACTAACTGGAATGTTGATTTCTATTTTGTTTTTGTCAATAATCCTAAAGTCCTCTCTATTTGATATTTCCCCTATTTTTTCTATTATGCCCATCAAGTCAAAATCACAAAACCTAGTCTTTATTATTGTTAACCTGTAGAATTCTTCCGAGTCCAGAATTCTCAAACATATTAACCTGTCAGCAAATGAAACGGATTTTTCAAGAAATGAGATGAATGAAGTAACGTTTTGGATGTCCAGAACCCCTTCACCATTAATGAATATTGTTTCTCTGTTGTCATGGAATCTCCATTTTTCGCGGAACAATTGAGAACTTAATTTCTTTATTGAATTGTTGTATTCTAAAACCAGATCATAAGCATCTTTTAATATTTTACCCCTATCCCCTAGGCATAGGGATAAGGCTAGTCCCGGGCTATGGTAGTTCAGGCAACAATCTAATACTTTTGCAAAAGATCTGGTGTTTTTTAAAAAACCCTCATTTTCTTCATTTGTCAAAATGTAGTTGTATCCAAATAGCAGATCTTTAACCATTTTGATATCATTTAGTTTTGAATGGTCTTGTAAAAATTTCTCGATAGATTTGAAAAGCCTGATGGATTCATTCTCGTCTAACTCGTTGAATGCCTTTGCATTTCCGGTTGAAGTTGTTGATAATTGAGAGTCTTTAATTACTTTTAAACATGACTCTTCGTTCCATGTTATTTCCCTGATATAGTGGGTGATATTGTTTTGTAAAACATTTGCAATTTCCATTGTCTCTATGTCTGAAATGGTTAATCTTTTTTTTTGTTCTATTATGTTTGATTTTAATGAGGTCTGTAAAATCTCGTTATTTAAGCTTATTAACGACCTGTTTTCACCTAAATCCTGATCCTTTGAAATTGCCGATATGATTGGTAGGTGCAATACATTATTTGAATTTCTGTCAAAGTTTTTGACAAACAAATAAGACAAACCTGCTGAACTGATCTCTTCTTTTCCATTTATGTTATATAACCATGGGTTTATGATGTTTTCATATGTGTTATTGCTTGATTTGGTGATTTCATCGATATTTATGAATAGATAGTTACCTTCATTCAAATTTTTGTCGATGATGTCAATAGCATGTGAATCAAAATCTGTAAAAACGTAAAAATCACGTTTTTCCCTAATTATTTCATCTAGGGCGGCCTCAATTTTTTCATATGAGCATCTTAAAGCTGCATTTCCTTTGTTGTTGAAAATTGACTTTAGAATAATTGATCCACTTATTATTCCGTCTACAGTGGAATTGGAAAAAATAAGAATGTCGTTTTGTTGCTCTATTTCTTTTAATAATTTTTGGCTTTTGATAATTAAGTTGTTTTTTAGCTCTTTAGCCCCCATACGCTCTTACTCTAGCTTTGCTATTACTGATTTGTATTTCCAATCATTTGGTATTTTCGAGTTTCTCTTGTAGTATTTTGATAGTCTATGAACTTTTGCCTCGATCAGTTCCAATGCCCTTACATTTCTTTTGTCGCTGTTGTGATTACTCAAATGTTTCTGTAATCCTAATGCTTTGCGAACAAGCCTTTCTAAATCTTCAGGCATAGATTTGGTTATGTTATTTTCTTCTAAAATCTGCGTAATGGTTTTTCCTAATATCGGTTTTACCAATGGGACTGCAAATTCATCTCTGAGTCTTAAACCAATTTCGCTTGCCGTGAATCCATCTTTCCCAAAATCTACTATTTTTGAAACTATCTCCTCATTTGCAATGGTCCATGTAGGGGCGTTTTTGGAGGTTGGCCTAATGGTGTGGGATTTTCCATGTGTGTGAGCATGAGTTCGAGCCATTTCTTTCTATATAATATAAAAAATTTGCATATCTTAAATGTTATTATTTTTTGTTTAACATAAAAGTTATATAATTCCTAATTGAGTAATTTTTTAATATGAACAAGGCTCATTTAATGCTAACGGCTTTTTCATTGGTACTGGGTACTTTCATGGTATTACCATCTCTTCATGTCGCATTTGCGCAATACTCTACTCCCGAAGGCTCAGGTGGTGCAACCATTGAAGAACAACTTGAATTGGCAAAAGAAAAAATTTCTAATGCTCAACAACAAGGTGCATATGGTTCGGGTACTGCAATGCTAGGAACCAACTTGGATAATACCGTGATAATGATTGTTATCATGACTGTTATTATTGGTGGGGTTGCCGGCGCATTCTTTGTAGCTGGAGGCAAAGGCAAAGGTAAGAAAGCAATGCACGTATCACATGATGGTAGCACCTCAGGTAGTGGCAAATTTTGTACCAATTGTGGCGTTCAAGCGGGTGAATCACAAAAGTTCTGTGGAAACTGCGGAGCTAAAATCTAATTTTTTTTACTAACCTTTATACGGTTTTTATTGGAAAATAATGGCTATTTCCGGTAAAGTTTATAAAGCATGAACTGATAATGTAATTGTGAGCACCCAAAATAGCACTAATAATTCCAATAATGCTGATAACACGGATAAAAATGTAAACTCTTATATTAATATGACTGAGCAAACAATGGAAAAAACACTTGATGCAATCAAAGAAAATATGATTAAATCTATAGATGAGTATGTTAAAATACAACCAAGATTTTTACAATCTGTCTCTGATTTTCAATTGGATTCCATACAATCAACTAAAGATGCTATAAATAAAACTATTATTCATCAAAAAAACTTTATAAGGGAATTTGTAAATGTATCTCAATCCCAGCCTAGTGAAACTTATCAAAAACTTTTCCAAAAATCAAATGAAAATATTGATAATTTCGTTAGGGCATTCAATGCAGGTAACAATTATAATTTTGACACAATTGATAATACTAGAGAAAATATGAAGCTCTATAATAAAGCAATCGATGCTTTTAATGAGTATAGCACAAATACTTTTAATACATGGCTCTCATTTGCCAAATCATTCTCAATTCAAAGATAATCTTTACTTGTATTGTCTTTGTCTTTGTCTTTATTCATTTAAACTTTTAAATCCTCAATCTATTTGTTCTCATTATATTGTTAATTACATGTAGCAAATGTAAAAGAGACCCTTGCGTGTTTAAGAGAGTCTATTCAGGAGAGTTTTTGTGTAAAGCCTGCTTCATGCAGTCAATAGAGCATAAAACGTTGAATACCATCTCAAAATATTCTATGATTAGCTATGGGGAACAAATAGCTGTAGCAGTGTCGGGAGGAAAAGATAGCCTTACTCTTTTATCTGTTTTAAAAAAAATTTTAAAAAAAAGTAACCGTAATGATATCATAGCAATAACTGTGGATGAAGGAATAGAGGATTATCGTGACGAGTCTATCTATATAGTGGAGAATCACTGCAAAAAAATTGAAATCCCTTTTAAGATCTTTAGCTACAAAGAATTATTTGGCATAAGTATGGATGAGGCAATGCTCAAAAGACCTTCAAGGAAAACTAGTTCTTGTTCCATGTGTGGAACTTTTAGGAGAAGGGCAATTGATATGGCGGCAAAATCTGTTGGCGCCGATGTAGTGGCCACCGCGCATAATCTGGATGATCATATCCAAACATTTATGATAAATTTGTTTTCTGGCGACATTGATAGGATAGGGTTAATGCACCCAACCTCCACACCTCTTGAATATGATGGTGGGTTAAAAAAAATAAAACCGTTCTTGGAACTTTATGAAAATGAGATTGTTTTTTATGCATTTAATTCTGAAATTGAGTTTCAGGCAGATGAGTGTCCATACATGAACGAAAGCATTCGATCTGATTTTCGTACATTTTTCAACGGATTGGAAAAACTCCATCCTGGGATAAAGTATAATTGTTATAGTTCTGTCAATAAGCTTTCCAAATTAATTCATAACGCCCATCAACAAAATTCATCTCCGTATGTAAGAAAAACATGCCTTAAATGCGGTAATATATCCAACAATGAAGTTTGCTCTGTTTGCAAAACAATTTTTTTATTAGAAACAAAATGACATAAAAATTAGAATTGATTTTTTTTATCTTTTTTGGAGGATTGCCACCAATCAAGATATTCCTCTTTTTTTTCATTCCTTTCCTCGCTTTTGTTTAGTTTTTCTCGTAATTCCTCGAATTTTTCTCTAGGGGCATAAAGACCGCATCCTCTGCAAATGAAATTTTTTGTAACTGAATCCATGTTTAAACTTCCTCCACATTCAGGGCAAATATTCGCCAATGCTATAATTATAAAAGAATTATACAAAAGTGTTTTGTATCTGGGTATTGCTGTCTTTTTGTCAATATGCGTTATCATATAACAAACCTTTGTTATTTTATGGATTTGAGTTATTAGTTACAAACAAAAACTCTATCTCGACACATGGACTTTTATCTTCATCCCATTAAGATGGTCAGTTCGCCCATCGAAAACCATGTGTCGAGATGTTCTAATTAATTAAATCCTGACTATATAGATTTGTCCTAATCGAAACTAATATTTTCGTTTTCTGCATCTAGTATCACTTCTTTGCTGTGTGTGCCTCTTTCGCCATAATGGTTTTTTAATATCTCATAGTTGTTTTTTTCTATGCATACTAATGGTATATTTGATATTGCGCATCCAGATGCGGTTGTAATATCAACGGAATTTGTACAAATTATTCCATTTGGAGCTGTATTGTTATTTTTCAATGAAAAAATAGTATATGCTCCAACACTGCTTCCAATAGCGTTAGGAAAGACTAGAATGTTGTTTTTCAATGTTAGGTTGTTTAGTTTGTGATTTGTGTCTGTTATCTGACCCGTTTTTAGATTTAGCATTGCAAGAAAGTTTATTGGCTGATCGGAAAATAACAATTTCCCACTTGTTATCCCACCAACAATCTTTTTGCATTTTATCCTCAATTTGTTTTTCCCTATACCCTACTGCCATATATTTTAATTTGAATAATCTTTTACAATTGTTTTTACATCTTTTAATGCTACGGATATTTTATTTGATGTCTTCATATAGTATGCTGCTTTGACGCTGTTTGTCACTATGCTGTCATAATTTTCTTTATTTATTAGGGGTGTAAGACATGTGCATGCATCACAAATGAATTCTACCCCTGATTTTTGTAGCATTGATGCTATTCCGAGTTCTTCTGATTTGTTGAATACTGATCGTGGACAAAAAATTTTACAGGGTTTTGTAAACTTTTTTCCTTCCATTAGCGTGGAAATTTTACCGATCTCTCCCAAACCCAGCTGAGGGCTTCCAAATGTGATTATTTGGCCATCTTCTGACGTATTTAGTTCGTCTTTTGTTTTATTAAACTCCTTGTCACCAAAGCTTATTTTTTCATTGTTTTTGGATGATTCTTTAATCTTAAACATTCCACAGGAACCAGAGGTTCCTATTCCTGCTGATAGTGATTTAATGTTCCAAAAGTCTGTTTTTTTTGGTATATTGCATAACCCAGTACAGCTTTTTTTCATTGTTTTTCCAATAAAATAACCTAATAAACCATAATCTAATTCGTTCTCAATTCTTGACTCATTTACTATTTCTGCGGTTGGGTCCCTATACTGTTCAATTCTTAGATCCGAGTAGGGGGCCTTCCCTACAATTGCGCTGGCAAGAGCACTTAGTGCACTTTCTTTATTGGTTATTAAGTTTAGATGTGAGTTTGCTAAAACTGCTGCGTTGCTCTCTGCAAAACTTACTTGAGTGCTTGCTTCTGGAATTGGCAATATCTCATATGGAATACACGAAAAAGTCGGTGTAACCCCTATCTTTTCGTAATATTTGGTTATTTCAAATTGTTTATCAATAAAGTCTTGTGGCAAATCTGGTAGATTTCTTCTATCAAATCCCATTGGATTCAATGATGATTTAACTCTTACTCTGCCATCTTCACTTATTTTTCTTAAAAAGTTTAACCCGCTGTCTCCAATGGTGTTGTAATTAACCCCCGAAATATGTGCCCACTGAATTGGTATCAGATTTTGAGCTTCTGTTGCTTCTCCTATTGCAACCAAAATTCTATAGGCCATGGCGTTGGCTTCTCCATATTCTCCAGAAATTGCTTTTTCCTCACCACGAGTAAGTTGCATTATTAAGTGTAATCTTTTATGTTCTTGTGTATAATTGTTTTATAAATATTATAATCTGCTCATCTCTTATAGAGATTTATAAAAACATTCCTTTTTGATGCCACTTGAAAAAAATTATGGTAAATACAGCACATTTTACACCTATTACCCTACCATTTTTTTTGATGAAATAAAAATAATAATAATTGCCAAAAGATGTTTCTAAATGTGTTATGGATTATATGGTTCAATCTGTTCAAAAAAGGTTTTAAATTCTGAGATTTCCAATCTTATCTGATTTGTAATTCATATTCAAAATAGAATTTACTAACAGGGATCAGTCCATCAACATGTGGATTTTGTCTTTAAAAAACTATAAATTTTGCCTTGGCTCTAGGGATTGCCAGTGGTGGTGTTTCTAAATAATAAAACAGGACATTATGATGATACAAGATATTTTAAATTCGGCTATGGATGTGCTGAAATTATAATACAAAAAAAACTTTATACAATATAAATTTATACAATCTATATTAATATTACATCCGAATAATGGTTGAGTGTGGAACAAAATCGAATAAACGTGAATATGTGCATTAATAAAACCGCTATGGTGTTACTC
>JACDHC010000232.1 GCA_013821245.1 Candidatus Nitrosopumilus sp. | reverse complement strand
GATTAAGATGGTGGGGTAGGGTAAAAACAACATGGAAGTATTCTGTAGAATTGGCTCTGTACCATCTGCAAGAGAAAATAACCATATTTTAGGGCGATAAGTTTTCCAGTATTGGCGTAACTCTGTTAATAAGCAGGGTGATAGTAGTGTATATCGATCTTTTTGGCCTTTGCCTTGTTCTATTTTAAGACACATTTGTTCGCTGTCGATATCACTAACTTTTAAATTAGCGATCTCACTAATTCGCAAACCAGCACCGTAGGCTAGCATTAATATGACCCGGTGTTTAACGTCATGAGCCACAGAAAAAAGTTGTTGAATCTCTTGACGAGTAGGAACTTCAGGTAATTTTTGTGGTTGTTTTACTATAGGAATACAAAAAAAAGTCCTTGAATGGCCTACTGTTTTTTCATAAAAAAATTTTAAAGCAGACACTAGGCAATTACAGGTTGAATAGGACCTTTTTTTATTTTTTAAAAGGTGTAAGAGGTATTGTTGAATTTCATCGTTGCTTATTTGATCTGGCGATCGATTATAGTATTTGGCCATACGACGAATACTAGTAATATACGACTTTCTTGTGTTAAAACTAAAGCCATGTAAAAGCATATCATCATTCATTTTTTTACTTAATTTGCTCATAGTAGTTCCCTCTACAATGGATTAGAGACACTTTAAGTTTGGCACTTAAAAGAACAAACATAGATTTAACGATAGAGAATAATCTTAAAATGATATTAGAAGCTTAGGTTTTAAGGGGGTTAGGGTTTACCACCGCCGCTAGGCGGTTTAGTTCAACGTACCTTATCCATCACAAACAGGGTATAATGTATGAAAAAAAAAATGAGACCCTATGAATTTCCTCGATCGACAAAATACGAAAAATTCGAAGTTTGTGATAGATAAGATTTTTCATCCACTGGATGTTCATTTTGACACCAATTCACTTTCTGCGTGGTTGAATTATTATTATACAGTGCATGTCAGTGGTTCCCCTGAAAAAACCGAACAAGCGAAAAAGAGTGATCTGTCAAAATTTATTATTTTCTTTCAAAATGACGTAGGCAGTGATTTGGTCGATAGTTGGACACCAGCGGTGACTAAGCATTTTCAAAAGCACTTATGCAAAATCATTTCAGAAAAAACAGATAAAACTTATAAAGCGACTTCTATAAATAGAACAATGGCAATAATTCGACATGTTGGACGATGGTTACATCAACAACGCCCTTTATTAGCAGGTGACCCATTAGCACAAGTTAAAGACTTACAAACGGATGCACCAGATTGGAATGGACTCACTTCTGAACAATTAATGCGTTTGGAATCCGCATGTGAACAACGAATAAAATTGTGCACACGCAAGAATCAAAACCCACTGATGGAAACGGCCTTATTTTATGTCTTGCTTGGAACAAGTCTTCGAGAATCTGAAATTGTTACCTTAAATGTTTCTCAATATCGCAATAAAGGGTTTCATGACGTCTTACGACACAAATCGAAACGAGTTAGCCTAAAAATTCCTTTACCGCAGGAAACCAGAGACTTTTTGGATAACTATTTAGAGGGTAGGGCGGATGAACTGGATGCGCCTTTATTTATTACTCGCTATGGCACACGCTTACAAACGTTAGATATTTATCGAATTTGTCAGCGTGTATTAAAACAAGCCTTAGCTCAATTAAAAGACCATGAGAAATTTGAGTTTACGCCGCATAAATTAAGGCATACTTTTTTGAAGAAAGTCACTGATAAACACGGGGTTCATTTTGCGCAGGAGTTGAGTGGAAATGTATCAATCAAAGAAATATTTCGTTACGCCAAACCCAGTCAGGAAGAAATACAATCTACGATTGAAGAGCTATTTGGGTAAAATCTAGTATTTGAGTTTATGCGACACGAATTCTAATTTGAAGGGCTACCGGAAATGACCAGCATTTGTTTTAGCTAAAGAGGGGAAAGATTTATGATCGAGTTAAGTATATCTTGAACTGTCCCTGTGCTTAGACTCAGGATTATCACTTAATTGATCTTCTGATTTTAACTTACAAGTATTGAAAAAATAAAATTTATTTCTTGCCCACAAACGCAAAGGTCGTTCTGGTTTATTTAATAAAGCGGAACTTGCTACTGCCTGAAAAGAATCGATGTACTGGCCACCATGTAGCTTCATAAAGTGAGTGCCATCTATTTTCTCTCCAGCTATTCCATCATAAATAACCGCCTGATTAGTTATTAATATCGTTTTAGGCTTGGGTTCATTAGTATTATAAACCCATTGTTGTAAGGTGGATAAGTGTTTATTCATGCCGCATTTAAAAGGATCCCAAACCCATCCGCAACCTTCTTTATCAATTACCATGGTTGCACAATGAAACTTCCATGCACCATGTGCGGAAGGAAACTTTCTCCAGTCTTCAGTATTCCAGAATTTAAATAATTTAACGGTTTGAATACCATAACAATTCAAAAGCATGCTAGCAAAATGAGCTCTAATATGACATAAACCCTTACTGGAATTATATTGTTCTTTTAATTTACCAGGCTTATTGTAGTTAATAAAATCCTTATAAATATTTGCAACTACAAAAAAATCAGGCCTGTTTTTCGATAAAAAAATAGGATATTTACCAGTTATAACTGGTATGTCATTTATTAATTTCTGGTGTAAATGTTCAAGAGTCGTGTTTCCAACATACACGATCTCATCATTGAGATTACAATTACTATCGAACTTTATAAAATCCTTCTCTAAGGTTACGTGAACAGTTGTTACGTCAATAATATTATCCGGGTATAATTTTTCATAGAAAACTCGGATAGGTGGCAAATTTCTAGCGTTGTTTGTTGAGTTTAAAGATTCATTGGATACAAATACAGCCCCGCTAAGTTTTAGTTGGATGTTAGTATTATCTTCATGAAGGTGTTGTTTTTGCCTAGCCAAGCCTGAGGCTAGATCAATATATGCATATTCCTCAATTGTTTCACCTTCAAACGTAATTAGGACCTCACCACTTTTAATCGTGGATGTTCTAAGATGATATATACAGCCCATGGTTGGGTTCCATACTATCGTGTCTTTCAGATATTTATGTTTTTCTTTATTTTTCATCTGAGTTTTATCAAATTGGCGTGATTTCACGTTGATTTTATACTTATGAAATAATATATGAGTCATTA
>JACDHC010000057.1 GCA_013821245.1 Candidatus Nitrosopumilus sp. | reverse complement strand
GTTCCGGCGTTGTTTTTGGGATCTGCTACTGCTGATGCTGCTGCGCTGTTGTCACTGTTTGGGAGCACGATTCCGGGGTTATTGGCTCCTATGCCTGGTTCTGTAAAGTATACTTCCTCGGGCTTTATTTCAGGATTGTTTGATCCTACAATACAGTTCCCTTCAAAACAGGCTTCAAACGTATCTCCTATATCGACTTCATCTTCACTGAACTTGAATTTTACCATGTCTTGGCCATTAGCGGTTTTGCATCCTAGGTCCTCACCTACTGACCTTACACACACATCGCCTGGGCCGTTTACATGCACGTACACATCCAACCTTCCAGCCGCATGAGCATCTTTAATCAAAACCAAAGAAGCTGTAAACACCGAGATAAAAAGAAACGAAAAAAGAAACTTTGTCATTTTTTTGTTATTGGAGAATATATTTGTTTTAGTTATTGTGTTACAATTATACTTATTCATTATATTGTGCTGGAACTACCATTATCTAAAATGAATATAAGCATTTCTGCAACAACCCTGTGACAATAAATCCAAATCTGGATAATTCTCAATTGTTCATTAAAAGAAGGTTAGTTTACTTTGCCGACTTTATTTTGCCTATAATTGGATATTTTTCAGATTAAAAATGATTTATCCTAAAAAGGCATATCTCCAACATTATTTTTCAATCAATGTATTGCATTGGATGCTAAATACGCAGATATCAGTTGTAGGGTGTATATACCTGCATTTGTTTTCTAAAACTGTTCTTGTAGATATAATATGGTGTAATGATTTGAATTTCATTTATTATATTTCAATTCCGTTGCCCATTTTTACAATGAATGCGCAACTCATTTCTGGCTCCAATGTGCCTTTCAACAGCAAGCACTTGTGAGAATACATATAGTATTTGCAATCTTTGCATTTGAAACCTTCTGTAGCCTCGTTAATCACACGACCTGATTTATAATCTAGTTTTTCTCCGCCTTTTTTCACAAAATCCCAGACAATATCCCCTGGTAACATGCCGTGACCTTTTGGGGAAAAATATTTTGAAATCCCTTTCTCATTATTGACATGACCTTCTACAATATGGCACAATTGCTCAGCAGGCAAATTAAATTTACACTTGTCACAAGAAGATTGTTTACTATCAATTTGGCCATGGTGTTTTTTTTGTTGTTGTTCTCTATAACTGGCTTCGGCCTTTGAAACCTTCTTTCCTGTCCTCAAGAAATTGTATAGCAATTGATCTGCAGCTTTCATATCCTCTTCTGTCTGCTCTCCTATTGATTTGGCAATACCTGATTCTTTAGGCATCTTCTATAGCAGTAGATATACAATAATATGTTATTACCTTGTACTATGAAACGATGTGATGGAAGACATCAACAACAGATTCTATAGGGCGTTTCAGGGTCTATCTATAGGAGAAATGGACAAAATCTGGGAACACGGTGATGGTGTTGTGTGTATTCATCCAGGTTGGGATTTGATTACTGGGTGGCTAGCAATACGTGAAAGCTGGATAACAATATTCCAAAATACCGCCAGAGTAAAGTTTTTGATAACAAATACCAAGATACAGATATTTGGTGACATTGCAGTAGTAGTTTGTTTGGAAAATGTCGAGAGTACTGTGGTGGGTGGATATGCCATTAAATCTGGGATACTTGCTACAAACTTATTCAAAAAAGTCAAAAGTGAGTGGCTAATGATTCATCATCATGGTTCAATAGTGACAGATTACATGCCACCGAACATTTCAACATAGCACATTGTTAGTTAATCCTCCCGGTTTCATTAAATAGTTGAACTATTTTCTATCAAAAGGTTTTGTGTAACGCAATTATTTACGTTGTTACCGAACTTGCTGAAATTTGGCAATAGTTGTTTTGAAACAATGAACAACCATATAAATAATGTTATACAGGTTATTTCATAATTTGGACCGAATATATTTGGGCAAGTTCATCTTTGAAAATAGTGTTATTGCCAGACTTGAAATTAATTTAATTTTTATTGTTGCTGGTATTATACTTCATAAGACTGGTTTCCACAATCGTGAGCTAAGAACCTTTATCCCTAATTGGTTGATTATAAAATAGGGTAAATAAAATGTCTGATCGTTTATTTCCAGAAGATAATGCAGACTATGTGGAAGCTAGAATAAACAACATTGGATTTCTAGATTCTATGGGGTTGGAGGGTGCTATTGTTCTCAAATCCATCAATGGCGTGGAATTCCCAATTGTTGCCTTCTCTGGTGAGGTGGCACAGCATATTGCTCTTTTTCAACAAGGACAAAAAAATGCCATACCCACAATATATAATTTGGTTGAAGAGATAGCTGTTATGCATGATTTGCTTTTACTAGAGGTAAGAATATACCAAAGTGAAACCCTTTTACGTGCTAATCTGTATTTTCAAAACAGAAAAAAAGAAATTTTGATAATGAGAAATTATCGCGCATCCGATGCAATAGCGTTAGCTGCCTATTATGACATCCCAATAAAATTGAGGAAAACCTTGTTGGAAAAAAAGGACAAAGAGATTGGTATTTGAGAAAATTGGTATTATTACCAAAAAAACCAATTCTTGTGCTAAAAATGGCAGTTTTTTATGCATCCAGTCATGGTGTAACTAGGTTAGTTTATACCAATAATTAGTTAGCCTCCACAATGTCTCAAACAAAAACCTGTTGTGATGTTAATTTTTAAGGCAGTTATTTGCATAAATAATTATAACCGTTATTGGGCATAGGAAATACTGTTACTAAATAGCTAAAAGTAAGATTAAGACTATTCTATGCTATGAAACAACTTGTTATAGTAGTAGTATTATTAATTTTCATTAACCGTTTTCATACACATTAAGCACCCAATCGGCATATGCCCAAAAGACAACTCCAACAGCAACAATGACATTGGCAAGTTTGGGCAATAATAATACTGAAGCGAACACTGGTGCATTAGAGAACAAGCCTGTTAACTACCATGAAAACACTACTGGGTACCTTGTATATCCATCACCAAATCCTACTAACCAGGAGAAAAAACTTCCTGCAATCGTGATGTTACATGAGAATAAGGGCTTGAATGATTACATCAAAGATTCCGCAGACATCCTTTTGCCCAGCAAGGATATGTTGTATTGGCAGTTGATCTCTTTCAAGGGGAAATTACCCCTGATCAGAATCGGTCAGGGGTATTGACATCGATGAGCAGAGAAAACCAACATGTTTCCATAGAGAATATAAAATCAGCAGTAGGATATCTTGGTTCCTTGGATAACGTAAATGCATCAAGGATGGCATCATTAGGATGGTGTTTTGGTGGTGATGGTGGTCAGTCTTTACAACTAGACCTCAATAGCAAAGATCATCCTCTCTCTCTACCACCGTGATATACCATAAAGTTCCATCGACAAATGACACTAAATCTCTCTCCAACATAACATGGCCTTTGCTGGGGATATTTGGTGATAAAGATAGGGCAATTCCTGTCGATTCAGTAAAACAGTTTCAAAAAGCCTTGAATGAGAATGCAATAACAAATGAAATCTATATCTATCCAGGTGTTGGGCATGCCTTTGCAAATCCCTCTAATGACAATTTTGCCCCAAAAGAAACTGCTGATGCATGGAAAAGGACACTAGATTTCTTAAAAAAAATATGTTTAAGCCTGTTAAATAAATGGTAATAATAAAATAAAAAACATTTTATATTTTCTTCTGGTTTTCTTTATTTTTTTATTTTATGATTGATTCAGAAAGCACAGGATTGTTATTTGTTTGAGTAGCTGGCCTTAAAACATGCGTAATACTATGCAATAGCGGGCTGTGTTACTATTTTGTGATTAATAACTGTACAAATAAAATAAGCAATGGGAATTAAAGAAAACCTTCGTTATAACGCCCTTGGGAAATATTCCAAAACATGGTGTTGATTTTCTTCCTGTTGTAGGACAAAGTCATCTAAATATCCATAGAGGAGCAATGGTAAACAAATTCCTTGGTTAATATCCAAAAGCCATTGTCCATTTCACTGTTTATTTATACCTGTATATAGTGTGGTTTTAGCTAACCATGCTAAAAGATTCAGGATGTACATATTCTCTAATCATTTATTTATTTATGCTCCTTTAGGAAATGTTTGTTGCGTATGATTGGTCATTTTGGTTTCCTATAGTGTTATCATCGGTTTGTTTTTTTTAAATCTGTTTTTTCAAGTTATGGTTGATTATGCTCTCTATTGTTTTATTATAGGACTCGATGAAACCTTTTGCATATCTGTTGGCATGTTTTTCTGATCCTTTGTGAATGCCACCAGTTGTCCTTATGTGATGGTAAAACTCATGCAGTATTACAAATGGATTATAAAATATATCCGAATTTATGCAATATATTTTTCTCTCCCCTTGGACATAAACCGCATATACCGTTCTTCTTTTTCCTTTAATGGTCCCAACAACAATTTGGGGTGGATAGACTTTATAATACGTGCTAAGGCCCTGTAGCGCTTCTTCTGTTTTTCTATCTAAAATCATCTGTACCACTTTAGCCTTTGCCAAATCGTCAAGTTCTATAATGTTCTGTGTATCCACTTTTTTATCGTGTTATCTGTTTTGTGGAGCCTACATAAAAAAATATTTAATTATTTGAGTGATTTTGCCACATGACACAAACATAACAGACACTTTGGGTTTAAATATCTTGGATAATTTGTTTTCTGACCGTTATGCTTATTTTGCAAATTGTTTTGTATGAACTGTCTGTTGTTATATTACACAATAAGTGTAACTATTCAAACAATATGTTGCATTGGGGGATATTATTATTCTAGAATAAAGAATGGATATATGCATGCAATTGAATAATTCGCCAAAAGACTGGAAATTGGTTTCTACCACAAAGGTTTATTCTGACTATTTCATCCATTTGTATGAAGATATTCTTAATATAAATGGCAAAGAGAAAAAGTACATTAAGGGAGTAAGAAAGGACTATTCTACCATAGTCCCTTTTGTTTCGGATGATGAGATTTTGGTAATCAAAAGCTATAGGCATATTGTGGACTCTGTACAGATTGAGGTGCCTTCAGGTTACATTGATGAAGGTGAATCCCCAAAACAGGCTGCAATAAGGGAACTTGCGGAAGAAACAGGTTACACTGCAAACGTTGTTACACCAATTGGAACCTACACTACAGACTATAGTATGTTTGAGCAGAAAGGGAATATTTTTGTTGGATATGACATGGTTAAGAAACAGGAGCAATCCCTAGGGATAATGGAAAAAATAGATGTTGCCATAATGAAAATAAAAGAAATCAGGCAATTACTTTTAGAAGGAAAGATATTAAACGCAGCATCTATTGTAGCCTTATACAGAGCTATAAGCTTTCATGGCACTCGCAGATAGTGTTTCTGAAATCTATGGATAGCAAAATCAATTTTCGAAAACCTAAATAATTAAATTGCCTATCTTGTTCCTTTAAAATTTGCCTTTATTTTCGATGTTTCTTTCATTAATCCGGTGCCTTGTGCCATTCTGATCTTTGAGTTTGGCACATTAAACCATGTTTTCTGCCTTAACGGATTGAAGGGGATTTGTGATCAAAAATTGGCACCCACACTAATTTCGATATTAATAACTATTACCTGAAGTTTTCTATTGATCAAAGATGTGGTTGCTAAAAAGAGAACCATAGACTATTAAGATCGTCTTGCCCGTTATTACTCTGTCCCAGCCATTTAGGGCGCCCTGTAGTGTTCTCCAAAAGCATACAATAAGCCATCCCTCCCACCTATAAAGAGCATATCATTAGCAATACAAGGGGATGAATCAATCATATCCATGGTGGGAAATTTCCATGTTTGCCTACCTGTCTCAATATCCAAACCATAGATATGGGAATCCAAGGAACCAAAAAACAGTGTCCTATCTTTTATTGATATGGCCGGTGAGGACCATATCCTATCCCCTGCCATAAATTCCCATGCTTTCATTCCAGTGTCACAATCAAAACAGTATATCTTTTGGTCCGATGCTGCAAAGAATACTCTATCTTTTAGGGTTGCAGGGGAACTGGATATGGGCTTGGTAATTTGGTTTTCCCACCTAACGGATCCGTCCAATTGATTCAAACAATACATTGCACCATTCTGGGTTCCAATAAACATCATATTGGGGTTGTCCTCTGATAGGCAGGGTGAAGATGATCTGATTTTACCATTTAGTTTGGTTTTCCATTGCAACCCGCCATCCATATTCAAACAGTATAGATAACCATCGTCGGACCCTGCAAATATTAGGTCTCCATTGAAGGACGGTGATGACCACACTTCCCCTTGAGTTTTAAATGTCCATTTTAAGTTTCCAAACATATCCATTGCTTGTAGATTTTTATTCATAGTTCCTACTATTATCAGGTCTTGTGCTATGACTGGTGAGGAAAACACCTCCCCATCAGTTTCAAGTTTCCATATTTGCTCTCCAGTATTCGCATCTAGTGCCAAAACTAAATTTTTACCAAGAAATTTTGTTTCCCTTATCCACGAGTCAAATGTGGCAGTTATCAGCACATTATTTTGAATCAATGGCGTGGATACAATGGGGCTGCCAATATTTGAGTGCCATTTGATTTGCCTTTGGTGTATTTGTATTGCAAAAACCCTTCCTGTGATAGTTGAAGCATAAACAACATCGTTATCGGCTACAGGTGACGCAATAAGCGGGCCTATCTCTAATACCCATCGGAAATGCGGGTTTTTTGATAAACTGGATGATGACACTCCTGTCCGCATCGGGTCTCCCCTAAACATCTTCCAATAATATTTCCCTTCCATTGCTTCAATCAAATAGATTTCTTTTAGAAGTATTATAACATGTTAGGTTAAAGACTAAAGTTTTAGCGAATCAATAATTTTAGGCGCCAATTGCGAAGAAAGACATGTACCTTTTTTCCTAAAAGTTTATAGCTTGGTTTTTGGCAATAGCATTAGAGTTGTAGTAGTAGTCTCCAAACGTGATTGCCACTACTTCTGTATTTCCTAAAGAAAATTTATTATCATGACATGTGTGGAGGCAAAAAACCAAAACACCTGTTATAGTATATGTGTAAAATTTGTTAAAATAGAAACACAAAATACAAAGGCTATTACAATACGAAATGCACTTTTGGTTTGTTTTAATTCTGTGATTAATAACGATTATATAGGAGGATGCCTATAAATAATATCCGCACATCTAACAAAAAAGTGGTGCTGGAGATAAAATGGCTTATGCCATAGATGAATGAATTACCGATCTAGGTGTAGACGGATAGAATAACGGTTTAATAAATCTTATTCGATTTGGAATACAAATTAGATAGGCAGTGTTAATTGATAATAGTAGATTGAAATAGGGAGATTCGATCAACAAAGTCGGTGCTGACCCGATAGATTGAATCTGACATGGGAAATGATCAGATAGACATTGAAAAGAATAACAAAAAATATAATTTAAATCAATAAAAAACAATTGATTATTTGATATGTAAATGATTATTGTATTTGTTATATTAGCATAAAAGGTCTCATTACAAATGTAATGTTTTTTTGGCTTTAAAAAATATATTTACTAATGAAATGAAGGATAGGATAAATAAACATATACTTTACACATATAATATAATCGCAAATTCTTTAAGAAGTTTTTCTTTTCGATCGTACTCTTTTTCCTTGCTGTGTCCTCTAAATCAAAACTAAAAAGAAGGGACACGGCAAGTGAAACTCAATAAGCGTCAGTTTTGGCCTTTTTCTACAAAAAGAAGGCCAATCCGACGTGTTAAAGATATGGTAAGTCAACCGAACAAAAGACTGGGGCGGGCATTGTGATTGGGATTTGTAATTCCAAACTCCTGCCTGCCCCCGACTCCGGTTGATCCTGCCGGACCCGACTGCTATCAGAGTGGGACTAAGCCATGCGAGTCGACACAGTAATGTGTGGCATACGGCTCAGTAACACGTAGTCAACATGCCCAGGGGACGTGGATAACCTCGGGAAACTGAGGATAAACCGCGATAGGTCACTACTTCTGGAATGGGTAATGACCCAAACCTACATGGCCCCTGGATTGGACTGCGGCCGATCAGGCTGTTGGTGAGGTAATGGCCCACCAAACCTGTAACCGGTACGGGCTCTGAGAGGAGGAGCCCGGAGATGGGCACTGAGACAAGGGCCCAGGCCCTATGGGGCGCAGCAGGCGCGAAACCTCTGCAATAGGCGAAAGCTTGACAGGGTTACTCTGAGTGATTTCCGTTAAGGAGATCTTTTGGCACCTCTAAAAATGGTGCAGAATAAGGGGTGGGCAAGTCTGGTGTCAGCCGCCGCGGTAATACCAGCACCCCGAGTGGTCGGGACGTTTATTGGGCCTAAAGCATCCGTAGCCGGTTCTACAAGTCTTCCGTTAAATCCACCTGCTTAACAGATGGGCTGCGGAAGATACTATGGATCTAGGAGGCGGGAGAGGCAAGCGGTACTCGATGGGTAGGGGTAAAATCCGTTGATCCATTGAAGACCACCAGTGGCGAAGGCGGCTTGCCAGAACGCGCTCGACGGTGAGGGATGAAAGCTGGGGGAGCAAACCGGATTAGATACCCGGGTAGTCCCAGCTGTAAACGATGCAGACTCGGTGATGAGTTGGCTTCATGCCAACTCAGTGCCGCAGGGAAGCCGTTAAGTTTGCCGCCTGGGGAGTACGGTCGCAAGACTGAAACTTAAAGGAATTGGCGGGGGAGCACCACAAGGGGTGAAGCCTGCGGTTCAATTGGAGTCAACGCCGGAAATCTTACCGGGGGCGACAGCAGAATGAAGGTCAAGCTGAAGACTTTACCAGACAAGCTGAGAGGAGGTGCATGGCCGTCGCCAGCTCGTGCCGTGAGGTGTCCTGTTAAGTCAGGTAACGAGCGAGACCCCTGCTTCTAGTTGCTACCATTATTCTCAGGAGTAGTGGAGCTAATTAGAGGGACTGCCGTCGCTGAGACGGAGGAAGGAGGGGGCTACGGCAGGTCAGTATGCCCCGAAACCCTCGGGCCACACGCGGGCTGCAATGGTAAGGACAATGAGTTTCGATTCCGAAAGGAGGAGGCAATCTCTAAACCTTACCACAGTTATGATTGAGGGCTGAAACTCGCCCTCATGAATATGGAATCCCTAGTAACCGCGTGTCACTATCGCGCGGTGAATACGTCCCTGCTCCTTGCACACACCGCCCGTCGCTTCATCGAAGTTGGTTCTTGGCGAGGTGATGCCTAATTGGTACTATCGAACCTGGGGTCAGCAACGAGGGAGAAGTCGTAACAAGGTGGCCGTAGGGGAACCTGCGGCCGGATCACCTCCTTAGTTAACATACCAGAAAAAAGGGAAAGAGACGTAGCAAAGGCAGGGAGAGGTAAAGATAGCAAAAGCAAGCAAGCAAGCAAGCAACAGGAGACTGGTAAGGGAAAGGGAGAAAATCCCAAACCTAAACCAGAGCCTTTGGTTGTTCTTGTTCTTGTTCTTCTTCTTCGCTTTGCCATTCCTTCCTTTGTTCTTTTTCCTTTTTTTCCTTACACTTATCAATCACCATTTCATGATTCATTTCAGGATGGCTCGTGTCCATGATAACAATCTCAACAAAGAGGTAAATGGAACATTGAGCATCCCTAACCTAGTTAATGTGTGTAAAAAAACTGTATTCCAATTTCCTATATGCAACAGATGGCCGAATAGAAAAACTGGGGGAATTTGTGAATATTGCCTTTCGCTTTTCGTCGCAGACAGGCAAAAACACTATTGTTGTTTGTGGCACCTGTGTAAATATTGCAGTGGGTGCGTGTATAGCTATAGTTGTTGTCTTTGTTATTGTTTATGTTGTCCCTTATTTTCAGTGTCTGTCTAATCGTCCTAACCGACTAATCAATTGATTAGGTCAGCAAACCTACAGTATGTAAAAAAATACTGTTGGGAATAGAAACCGTATGCAATCCCTTGTCCCGCACAAAAAAAGTATAGAGGAGTATGGGACAGGGGATGAAGAAGACGTAGCGCACAGAAACTGCACACATACAAACAAAATACCATAAAGGATGTGTGTATGTGTATGGC
>JACDHC010000231.1 GCA_013821245.1 Candidatus Nitrosopumilus sp. | reverse complement strand
CCCTATGTGGCAGAAATGTACAAACTAGCACTGGAAGGAAAACTCTACAGCAGATCCATTCCATAAACCTATTTTTTTAATTTTGTTGTTATTGTTGTATTGTATTTTTCATTTTTATCCAAATCTCATCAAGTTTTTTATCGGAAATTTTTTCTTTTGTAAACATAGTATGAATTGCAGTAGATTGATCAGATTTGTTTATAGGAATTATGTGAATATGCATATGAGGAATCTCTTGCCCCGCTTCTTTTCCGTTGTGTATTGCAATCAACGTTGAATTACTCTCCAATGTTTTTTCAATATGGCTAATTAAAAAATGCAATGTGGTAAAGATATCATTATTTTCCTCTACAGTTAAATCTTCAACCTTTGTTTTATGATTTTTTGAAATTATTAATGTATGTCCTTCTTTAAGTGGAAATGCATCAAGTAATGCTATCGAATGTTTTGTTTCATAAATTTTTCTAGACTTGGTATTTCCATTAATTATTTCACAGAATATGCATGAGTTCATATGGAATGATTGTTAAACCTTATTTTTATGTTAGATGTTGTGTAGATGTAAATAACATTTGTATTTTTATTCCCTCCCGGTATTGTAGGTATTATATATTTTTATGTTGTAATTACCTGTCAATATCTTTTACATTCGATCACTTTTCTAATTAGTGGTTTATTCCAGAAGGATCAATTTATGTTAAAACATTAAAATAACGTATGGGAAAGAATGTACCAGTTTTATTACAAGGATGTAACAATGGATATGATATAGATTTGACTCTTTAAACTTAAATTATTCATGGTATTTAACTCGTTGTATTTTATTATGTACTATCTGATTAAAGTTATGCAATGGATAAGAGCCTATCTCTTTTGCAATTTGGATTACTTTAGAATTGTGCAATTCAACAGATGCATTGTTTTATAAAATAAAAATAAAAGAATAACAACTAATCGACTGTTATTGCTAATTAGGTAAGTTATTGAAAATCAAATAAAATAATAATTTTGTTTATTATATGTTAATAAATGGATTTTAGATAAAAAATTATATATGAAGAATACTTCAATTAATGAAAAACTAGTAGTTACAATCCCCTTAAGCTTGAAAATTACAAAAGGATTGAGTGACCCTCATAGAATCAAAATTTTGGATCTTTTATATCATAAGGAGCTTTCTGTGAGCGAGTTAATGATTTATTTAAAAAAATCTAATCTTCAGATAGCAACAACTACATTAAGACATCATTTGAATATTTTAAAAAAAAATGGCTTAATTAGGATATCTAAAACCAAAGAGGTAAAAGGTATTTTAGTAAAATACTATAGATCAACTCTAAAAACTATATTTTTTAACGATTATTCTTTTGAGTCTGTTGCATCTGACAATATAAAAATAATTAATTCTTTGTATCCAAAATTATATAAAATTATAAATGAATTGTTAACTGATGAAAAAAATTTTATTTTAGCTCAGCCAAAATCAAAGACTATGTGCAAAATTTGTAATGCTAATCATTATAATGAATTTTTATTATTTATGATATTTAGTGTTGTTCTAACTAAAGTGCTTAACAAGGCATTAAAAACTAAGATAATATAAAATATATTGTTTTTAGATTTTGATTGTTACCTAAGAATGAAGTTAATTAATATCGATTGTATTTTATATCAATAACCTCTTATTTTATTTAATGTCATTACTTGAACTAAAACATGTAAAAAAATATTATTCCATAAAACAAAATGCATTTAAGTTTATTTCACCTTCTAAAAAGATTAAAAAAGTCATCGATGACGTATCTTTTGAATTGGACCAAGGTGAGGTTCTGGTATTGGCAGGCGAATCTGGTTCTGGAAAAACTACATTGGCTAAACTTATCATAGGATCTATAACTCCTGATGCTGGCGATATTTTTTTTCTTGGGCAGAATATCAATATTTCAAAAAAAAATAAAAGTTTTTACTCGTCAATACATCTGATTCATCAGGATCCATATAGTTCCATCAACCCGTATCTTAAGATCAAGGATATTGTTATGGAGCCATTAAAAATTCACAATAGTAATCTTAGTTATGCCGAAAAAGAAAAGAAGGTTAGAATAGCTCTAAGTAGAACAAAATTGGAGCCTGTTGATGAGTTTTTAGAGAAATATCCTAACATGCTTTCTGGTGGTCAAAGACAGCGTGTATCAATTGCTAGAGCCATTGTTAGCATTCCTCGATTAATAATAGCTGATGAACCTGTATCAATGTTAGATGTTTCTATACGGGCTGAAATTTTATCCTTGTTAAACGAATTGAGAAATAGTTTGAATATTTCTATTATTTATATTACTCATGATTTAGCTACATCAAGATTTATTGGTGATAAAATTGGTATTCTGTTTGCAGGAAATTTGGTTGAATTTGGAAATCTCGACGATGTACTTGCCAATCCTCTTCATCCATATACTTGGATGTTATTGGATGCTGTAAATTTTTCTTCATACGGCTCTAATGCGTATTATAAAACCCCTGGGCAAACAAATTCATTTGATATTCCTTCAACTGGCTGTAAGTTTTATAACAGCTGTAAATTATCTTCTAAAGAATGCAAAAGTGACCTTCAGAAATATGAAATTTCTAAGAAACATTTCGTATCTTGTTTTTATTATAAAAATCATGACGTGAACAATAACTAATTTAATTCTGTTTGATTGCTTTGACTTTGTTGTGGTGATTGTATTTTACTACTTGGGATATTCCGTTTTTTGGGTATACTCCAAATATGATATCCGATTTGGCCACAGTAGAATCCTTTAATGTTACCATTATTATTTGGTTGTTATTGGATCTAAGTAATAAAATCTTTGATAGTCTTTCAGTGTTTTGCGCATCTAAATGTGCATCCACCTCATCCATTAAATAGAAAGGTGATGGTTTAAGTGATTGAAGTGCTAGTAGGAATACTATTGCCGCCATTGTTTTTTCTCCTCCTGACAAAGAGGTAGATTCTCTGGCCTGCTTATTTGGAAATTGTACCTTCAACAAAATTCCCCCAGAAAAGATATTCTCGGGATCTTCCAAATCTAACCAAGCGTTGCCTCCTGTAATCTCTGAAAATGTTTTTCTAATATCTTCATCTACTTTTTTGAATGCATTGGTAAAAACAATTTCCTTTTCTTTTCCAGTTTCTGCGATAA
>JACDHC010000056.1 GCA_013821245.1 Candidatus Nitrosopumilus sp. | reverse complement strand
GAGGAATTTAGAACAAAAGGATATGACGTAGAAGTAACCATTGTAGCTGGAGAATTTAACAGAGGTGTGGAAGGAGATGTGAAGATAGCACAAGAAATAGACAAAGTGTTGGATAGATACAATGCGGATGGGGCTGTTGTTGTGTCAGATGGAGAAGATGATGAAACAGTAATTCCCATAATTCAAGGAAAAGTTCCAATAATATCAATTCAAAGAGTTATAGTAAGGCAAAGTAGAAGTGTAGAATACTCATATGCCATTTTGGCTCGGTATATAAAAATATTATTTTACGATCCTCGATATTCAAAATTTTTTCTGGGTTTACCGGGTGCGCTTTTTATAACTAGCGGTCTTTCTATAATTTTTGGGTTTTCAAGGGAAGCATTTGCTTTGGGTTTAAGCATATTGGGCATAGCATTTGTTTTAAGGGCCTTTGACATAGACAAGGCAATAGTTTCGTTCTCTAAGCCAACACCTTCAGGATTTATTAGGGTCTTTTCATATTTTGCTGGAACATTGATTATTTTGGCATCGATACTGAATGGAATTTCTAATATTCCTCCAGGTACAATAGAATCACAGAATGAAATTACATCATTAATCACAAACAAGTCAATATTAGGAAATTTTGTATATGGTACTATTACGTTATTATGGATAGGGATCTCAACAATTTTTGCAGGAATACTCCTAAGCAATTGGTTTAAGGGTAGTATCAAAATAATATACGATATCTTAAGATTGGTAGTTCTGGCACTGTTGTATATACCAATGCTGCAGTTTACATCCCTTATAGCTGAAAAAGGAAATCCATTTAATTTGATTTCATCCTTATTGATAGGTCTTGCAATAACTTTAATAGTTGCAACATTCCTTTTTCAATATTTCAGAAATAAAAAAGGGGGAGAAGCACTTAGGCACGATAACCAATAGGAATTCAGCAGGAATCGAAATCAACAAATATAAAAAAAATTTATCATGTTCATAGTAGATAGATGTTTAAAGATACTGTATGACTTTTCAAGGCAAAATATAATTTATAGGATATATGAAAAGCATCTCTTAAATCAAATAATCCAACATCCATTCCCTCAACACATAGGAATTATTTTAGATGGCAATAGAAGATGGTCAAAAATAAAAGAAGTGAAAAAAGAGAAAGGTCATAAGATAGGAGCAGACATTGCAGAAGATCTCCTCAATTGGATTTATGACTTGGGGATAAAAATAACTACCATTTATGTACTGTCAGATGAAAATTTAGAAAGAGATCCTTTTGAAATCGATAATATTTATTCACTGTTAGAAGAAAAACTTACAAGATTATACAACGATGCCAGAATACACAATAAACAAATAAGAATTAAATCTATAGGAGATTTTAAAAAACTACCAGAAGGACTCCAGCAAATTTTAAAAAAGTTGGAATTTAGAACGGAAAAATATCAGAATATGTACTTGAATATAGCTATTGCATATGGAGGACAACAGGAATTGTTGAATGCAATAAAGAAAATAGCAAGATCAATTAAGGAAAGTAGGATAGATATCGATGAAATCAATGAAAAACTAATAGAAGCCAATTTGTATACAGCTCACCTTCCACAAGCAGAACCCGATCTAATACTAAGAACTTCGGGTGAAAAAAGATTAAGTGGGTTTTTATTATGGCAAAGTGCATACAGTGAACTCATTTTTGTAGATGTTTTTTGGCCAGAATTTAGAAAAATAGATTTGATGAGAGCGATAAGAACATATCAAAAAAGATCAAGAAGATATGGAAAGTGAAAAAGATAAGAAAATCATTAATACATGATTGGTTCATACATGTCATAAATAATGCCACGCCATGGAGAAACAGATATCGAAACAAAAAAAATATACTGCGGGTATTGGATGACAATTGAGGAATGGGAAGATATACATAATTACAACATAAATGAAAATTTTGAAGAGTCAAATATTAAAATCGAATAATAGACAAAAGTACAAAAATATGAACATATTTTTATAATCGTAGAAATTACTCATGGCAATGTATGACGAAATTTCTGCAGGAGCAGTATTGCACATTATCGAAGAGAATTTCGGAATAAAATATCTTATTCTTAACTATAGCTATGGTCACTGGGACTTTCCAAAGGGAAATATTGAAATTGGAGAAACCGAAATAGAAACCATCAAAAGAGAAGTAATGGAGGAAACTGGAATTGATGACATTAAATTAATAGAAGGCTTTAGACAACAGATCTCTTATAGATACAGAAAAAAGTCAAAGATAGTCAACAAAACAGTCATATATTATCTTGCAGAAACAACGTCAAATAAAGTAATATTATCGTTTGAACACATTAACTTTGCTTGGTTAAACTTTAACCATGCGTTAGAAAAATTATCATTTGACAACAGCAAAAAGGTTTTAAGAAATGCAAATGAATTTCTCACTGCGTCAAAGATAAACAATATAAGTACAAATTAAACTTTAAATATATTTTGATAATAGAAATCAAAATCCAATAGAAAAGAATTCAATTTGTCAATAGAAACAATAGGAACATCATATACAAACTCAAATCCATTAGGTAAGAATGTCAATACAACTGGGAAGGCATTTGCTATTTTCATTTTGGACTTTTGTAAAAAAAGCATACTACGTTCTTTTTGTTTTTCAACAATTTCCTCAAGGGCAGATAAAGAATTTTTTTTCCAATGCTTACAATCAAATAACAAAGCCTTTTGAGACTTTATACCAATTACATCTATTTCTCGCCTAGGGCTCTTTAACTGAAAATTTGTATAAACACAATAACCATGATATTTCATTATTTCAGATGAAAACAATTCAAAATCATGCCAATTTATTTTGCAGCATACTTTGACTATATCAGCACCCTTACGAATAGCCAACAATGCAATAGAGAGTTTGTTAAAAGAAGAAATAACGACTTTGTTGTTTTTTATCTTTATATTGTTAAGGGACAAAAAAAACAGCATTTCATTAAAAATATCATTATTAACAATTCCAAAATTCTCTATGCCAGAATCAAAATTATCCAAAATATAAATTAATAGTGACGGATTAATATTCAAAGAAGGTTATTCAAAATTTTAAAACAATAGATAAAAAAAAAGAGAATTTATTTTACTATTACTGTGCCAACTTGTGTTGGATGTAATTGGCAGTAGTATGGATATTCTCCAGCAGCAGTAAATGTGTGCTCAAATGTCATGCCTTTATTGAGAAGTCCGGGTCCTGTCGCGGTTTTTGTCAATCCAGAATCAAATTCCTTGCCAGAATCTGCAGAGCCGGGGCTTCCTGATGTAACGGTGTGTTGAACTGAGTCGTTATTTGTCCATATAACCTTTTGTCCAACCGTTACTTCAACAGGGTTTGGACTCCACGCTTTTTCTGCCAAAGTGGATCCTCCGGGCACAATAGACACTGCGGCATCTGGGCTTTGAGCGAAAGCAGAAAGGTTTCCGCTTGATGTAATAGCTGCTACACTAAGAACTGCAAGCAAACTTGCCATGACATAAACTGGTTTATTTACCATTTTCATCAATTTTTATATTAAAATAAAGAGTTAATAAATATTATTGGATCGTTATGAAAAAAATTTATATTACATAAAATCATTAATGTAAAATTTTGCTCACGGATTTATTTTACAATATAGAAATAACTTGGCTAATGTTTTCTTCTTAAAAGATAATAAAAAAACATAATAAGGTTGTTCATCCACTTTTAATAAAACGATGTCTAAAACTTGTTTAAAATGCAACAGAACCTTTGAGGAAAGTGAAGTAGAAGATCCAACATCGCAAAAATATCCATCCTGTCCAGACTGTTGGAAAGAGTGGACTACATATGCTGTAATGGTGATGAATGAAATGAGACTGGACATGTCACTTCCGGAACACAGAAAGGCATTAAAAAAGTATGAAAAAGGATTTTTTGAAAAAACTCTTGGCGAATTAGAAAAAAAACCAGAAAATAAATGAATTTAGTTTATTAAACTCAATATTTTGTGTGCAAGATTATCTTGTTTTTTTTAATTTTGGGGGATTAATTTTATAAACCTTTTAGGGTCGGGTGTGTTTAATATCGACTCCATAAAACAATTCCACAGTTTGTCCCTTTTATTTTTAGGAAAATTGTTTAATACTTTAACCAAAGACAAAATAAACGAATTATCAAAATTCCTTAGATCATTTGGATTTAAATATAATTCAAACAGGTATGAATCAAAAATAGAGATAATAAAAGCAGAATCCATCTCATACAGCGAATTCAACCAAGATTCAAACAGGTTCAGAACCTTGGCTCTTTCCATCTTATGAAAGTTCTTCAGAATATTATTGACTATTTCTTTCTTTTCTGAATTATCAAAACCATCAAATTCAATCAATCGATTTTTGATAATACCAGTTCTAAGTCCAGAAGGCAAATTTGATAAGATTATCAGAACATTTTCAACAAATTTTGATGCAGAATCATAGCTCATACAGGAAAATACAAATTCGATAATTTTTTTCTTACTGAGGTTGTTTCTAAAATCAAAAAAAGCCACTTTAATTAAATAATTACAAATAATATGGATTTTAAAATTCCAGCCCTTATAACACTCCAATACAGTATAATCCTAATTTGATTTTTAAAACTCATGAATTGTGCCCCATATTCATTTGTTTTACAAAACACCCACTTTAGCATCAAGCAAGTAACTCAAAAAATGGCGGTTGTGACGAAGCCTGTGGTGCTTTGAAAAATCTTCTAAAGCAATAAATCACCATAAAATGGATTTTTGTAAAATCCATCCAATAATTCCCTCCACCATAAACCAGCATATCACAATTTATTCAGACAGTGAAATAACTGCTTCCGTGCATCTAATTCGTGTTTTTTGCAAATTAACTTAACCATATAATGCATCAATACTACCCGTTAACAAGACTATAGATAAACTAAATCTAAGGTAGTAAATCCCTCCCAATCCCAATTCATACATATATAGCTCAAAACAATTTATGGCGAAGGTTTTGACAGTTTTGACGGTAAAATGACGGAAATGACGGTGTTTTATGATTTTCTTTCCTAGCATTTTGTATATTCATATATTTAAAAAAGTTGTTTTGAATCAATCCAAGTAATCTAATTGCTTTTTTAATGGGCCTTATTATAAAATAAAATCCAAATTGCAGAATATTTTGTATAACAACAATCAAGGATTCGATGATAGTCATAGAATGGAAAAATGGAATACTGACACCAATTCAAGGTAAAAGGATTTTTCCGTCACAGTTAGAAATTAGATTTTTTCCACAGTACAATGCAGCCAAGTCTAAAAGATAATGTGGATATTGAAAACATTTCTTTGAAAAATATGTGGCATCCAAAAAAAAAGAAATTATGTAAGTAAAATATAGGTTTACATACAGCTAAAGAAGAAGATGGGAATTAGACAGATATTATACATTCTAAGATTTGCTTTGGTTGCTATTGTTTTTCTAATGGAAAATTTGCCTAAACTTCTATTAAATATTGCCAAAGGTACAAAGATAATTAATGAACTATTAAGATTAAATATTATTCAATTTTTATAAAAACAATATGCCTTGTTTAGTTACAATAGGTGGATTTTATGGTGATGAGGGAAAAGGAAAAATTATAGCCTATTTAGCAATTAATGATAAATACAATGTGGCAGCCAGAGGAGGAGTAGGGCCTAATGCAGGACATACATTTGTTCAGAACAACAATGAATACAAAGTAAGGATGTTACCGAGTGCAGTATTAAACAAAGATACTAGATTATTGATTGGTGCTGGCGTATTAGTTGAACCAAATACACTGTTAAAAGAAATCAATACATTTGATGCAATAGATAGAACATTTATTGACTTTCAGTGTGGAATAATCGAGCAACATCATCAAGAGAAAGATAAGAAAGACGATTATCTCAAGGATACTATAGGCACTACTGGTACCGGTACTGGCCCTGCCAATGCCGATAGAGCACTAAGAAAGATAAAACTTGCGAAAGATATCCCCGAAGTAGCACTTTTTTTAGAAGATGTTAGTAACTCAATTAACTATTCGATAGATAACAAAGAGAAGGTCCTTATAGAAGGAACACAAGGAACATTTTTGTCGCTATATCACGGAATATACCCATTTGTCACCTCAAAGGATGTAACGGCATCTGCAATTTGTTCAGATGTAGGTGTAGGTCCAAAAAAAATAGACGAAGTTTTAATTGTTTTTAAATCATATGTTACAAGAGTGGGAGAAGGTCCACTAACAAATGAAATAAGTTCTGAAGAAGCAAAAGAAAAAAACTGGTTAGAGTTTGGTAGTGTAACTGGAAGGCAAAGAAGAGCAGCACCTTTTAATTTCAATCTTGCAAAAAAATCCATCCAAATTAACAGTGCTACTCAGGTTGCATTAACAAAACTAGACATTGTTTTTCCTCAATGTAAAGGGATAAAAGAATATTCAAAACTCCCAAAAAAAGCAATAGAATTTGTAGAAAATATCGAATCCGAAACAGGACTCCCAGTTACAATAATAGGTACCGGAGCTGAAATCAACGACACCATAGACAGAAGGAAAACCCACAACAGATAGCATTTATGAAAAAAATAAATTTTATTAATAATTATAAATAAAACAAAAGAAAACGCTTATAATCCTAGTAAATACTAGGGATAAAGGTAATATTGCAGTTCAAAGAAGGTCTTACCTTTGATGACGTTCTTCTCGTTCCAAAGAGATCACCCATAATCTCAAGATCTCAAACTAGCTTGAAAACAAAGTTATCATCCAATATCAAAATCAATATTCCAATAATTAGTGCAAATATGGATTCCGTAACGGAATCAGACATGGCTAGTGCATTGGCAAGGGAAGGAGGTATAGGAATAATTCACAGGTTTACGACTATAGAGGATCAGGTTAAGGAGGTATTAAGGGTAAAGAGAAGTGAATCAGTTATAATAGAGCAGCCCTACACTATAGGTCCAAATAACACAATAAGAGAAGCGAACGCCATTATGTCAGAAAAAGGTATTTCAGGTTTATTGGTAGAAGATAGCAACAAAAAACTTTGTGGGATATTGACACGAAGGGATATAGTATTTGAAAAAAATTTAAATACTGAAGTTTCAAGTTTAATGACAAAAGACGTTATCTCAGCAAAAGTTGGAACAACAACAGAACAAGCAAAAGAGATACTACACAAATACAAAGTTGAAAAATTACCCATTATTGATGAAGAAGAAAAAATCTTTGGGTTAATAACAGGTAAAGATATATTAAAGATTGAAAAATACCCCAATGCTTCAAAAGATAAAAAAGGGAGATTGTTGGTTGGTGCGGCAGTGGGAGTAAAGGGCGACTACCTTGAAAGAACAGAAGCTTTGTTAAATAATGGAGCAGATATAATCGTAGTAGATATAGCCCACGGGCATAGTGACAATGCAATTAATACAGTGAAGCTGATAAAAAAAGCATTTCCATCCTGCGAGCTCATGGCTGGCAACGTAGCTACTGAAAAGGGAACAGAGGATTTAATAAAAGCAGGGGTGGATGCGGTAAAGGTAGGAGTGGGTTCAGGGTCTATATGCATCACAAGAATAGTAACAGGTTCTGGTATTCCCCAATTAACTGCAATAGTAGACAGTGCAAAAATAGCAAAGGATTACGATATCCCGATAATTTCTGACGGAGGAACTAGAACATCCGGAGATGTAACCAAAGCTTTAGCTGCCGGAGCATCGTCAGTAATGATAGGCAGCATGTTTGGAGGCACGGATGAAAGCCCAGGTAAAACTTTGACTAAAAACGGTAAAAAGTATAAGATGTATAGAGGAATGGCCTCGTTTTCCGCATCATTAGGTAGAAAATACAGGGAAAATGCAGAAATGAGTATAGATAATGATGATTTAAACGATATTGTACCCGAAGGAGTAGAAGCAATGGTTCCTTATAAGGGGAGCGTAATTGAAATTATTCGGCAATTAGTTGGAGGTGTCAGGTCCGGCTTAAGTTATTGCGGTGCAAAAACAATTAGCGAAATGTATGACAACGCAGAATTTATCAAGATTACTGTTGCAGGTTACAAAGAAAGTCAACCTCATGATGTGGATGTAATTTAAGGTTACATCATAAAAAACAGTAATTGAAACTGCAGCCAGTGTTATAGAAAAACAACATCGGGGTATAACGATATTGTTTCATGCAATATCTTTTTTTATGCCAATAAAAAATTTATTTTTTATCAATACTTGATTAAACAGAATGAATCAACATGTAACTATAACAGTCTGGGCGGGCCTATCCAAAACCTAATTTAATTAGAGCATCTGTAATTATTACGAGATTTGCATATTTACATACAATAGAAAAAAGATACAAAAAACAATATCCACAAAACATAAAACAAACACATTTCATTTTAATAGTCCAACAAAGGTCATCAAGTTAACGAATCAGTATCCAATAGTGTAAAAAATTATTAGAGGACAGAGTCCAAGGTCTTGGGTTTTATTGTTGTAATTAATACTAAGGCTATATCTATTTCAACAGATATCAATAACTGAAAATCAACAACATTTCATCCAGGTACAATTTAAAATAAAAAAGTATAATATTGATCTGTTTCTATTCAATAAAAAAATCAATTATCGAGTAGAATTAGCTCTCTCTCCCAATGGGATATTTATAAATGGAACTGCGCCTGCGTTGCCGGCACCACCGCCTTCGCCACCTCCACCTGAATTACCAGTTACTAATGGAAGTTGTCCGTCCCATTTTTGAGACTTAAGCCAATCAAGATACCCGGTGCTATTTCTAAGCTGTTTGTCAATGATGCTAATAGCTTCTGATTCTCCTTGTGCCTTTAATATATTAGACTGTCTTAACCCTTCAGATTGTGCAATATTGGCTCTTTGTTCTCCTATGGCCCTAGCTTCAGCCTGTTGTGCCTCAATTTGTATTCTTCGTAGTTCATTTTGAGCTTGTAATGCGCGTTGTTCAGCTTCTACTTTAGACTCCACAGCCCTAACGAACTGATCAGAGAATGCGAAATCAGTGATTGAGATTGCATCAACAATTATATTGTATGGCGATAATCTACCCGTTATCTGTGTTTCAATTTCATCTTTTACAAGCTCTCGTTTAGTGATTAATTCTTCAGCATTGAACTGAGCGGTAACTTGCTTAACCGACTCTTGAATTGTAGGAACTATAACCCTACTTGAATAGTCAAACCCTAGTTGTTTGTATAATGCAGGGACAGTATCAGGGTCTACGTGATAGTTCAACGCAACTTCTGTAGCTACATTCTGAAGATCTTTAGATGCAGAGGTAGTACTTTCAACTATCTTTAGTGTTCTGACTTCCAACTGGAGAATTGAATCTCTAAAAGGGAGAACAAAATGAAGACCTTCGCTTAAGGATACACCAGGATCTACTGCACCAAATTTAAGCAACACACCTCGGTGACCAGCATCAACAATTTTTATGCTGGATGACAAAATAACAAATATAACTATTACTGCAATTATTGCAGGAATCGCTATTCGAAGAGGACTGGACAACCCGGACCCGCCCCCTCCACCAACATCTTCTAACGGTTCACCATCTGGAGTATATCGTCTATTTCTTTTACGTCGAAAAATACCTGCCATATATAATATATAGATGGAATTTAATTTAAATATTTGTAATAGTTTATTTTTTGGAATCACCAAAATACTCTAAAAAATCATTTGAAAATTTCCCTACATCCATTAAATTAGAATTTTCCGTTAAATTTTTTTCTTTTATCCACACGATGTTACCATCTAAATCAATTATAATGAGCTTAGACCTTTCCAAATATTTCAATATAGCGTTAATCTTATCCAAAGTTAAGTGAGGCGTTAAAATCTTTCTAAGATCCCTCAGTTTAGGAAATGGTGTAATATCCTTAAGTTTATTTAAAAAAAATTCAACATCAGACTCTGAAAAATCATTTGAAGCAGACAGATTTCTTTTCTTATTGATCTTTTTTTTGCGGATACAAACTCTATATAGTTTTATTAAATAAACCTTATTGTTACATCGCTTTAGTTAATTATCACAGATAGGT
>JACDHC010000055.1 GCA_013821245.1 Candidatus Nitrosopumilus sp. | reverse complement strand
GGATCTTCCAAATCTAACCAAGCGTTGCCTCCTGTAATCTCTGAAAATGTTTTTCTAATATCTTCATCTACTTTTTTGAATGCATTGGTAAAAACAATTTCCTTTTCTTTTCCAGTTTCTGCGATAAATCTTACAATAGAATTTCTCTCTTCTTCTAGCTGATTTTTTTTATTTGACATTCCTCGATACCCGTCTATTATTTCTAAATATGTTTCATCCGCCCGTAGATTTATTCTCTCTTTTATATTTTCATATTCCGTTTTTAAATCTTGGTATAAACCGCCTACCTCATAACTTTCCAGAGTCTCTTTATATCCTAATTCTTGCAATTCATTTACTTGATTTGTTTTTTGATTTTGGAGAGATGTGATGTTATTGTTGATTATAGCTGTTTCCTTTTCTAAATAGTTTAATTCTTTGACAGCTTTCCTTTCATTCTCTATTAATTTTCTATATTTGTGTTCATATTCTTGTAATTTTGTATATGTGGAACTTGTTGATTGTATTATTTTGTTTTCCTTTTCTCTTAACTCTCCTAGATCTAATTCAATGCCTTTTAATTGGGTTTTTGACTTTTCTAAGATTGATTCCTTGTTTTCCCTTTCTTTCTCTATGGACTCTTCTTCCTTTATAGATTTTTGATATTGTGTATTAGTATTGTCATAATTGTTTTTTAAAATAGATTGGGTTAGTGTCAATTGTCTTATTTGATTATTTATTAGTTCGAGCTCGTTACTAATCTTCCTTTTCTCTTTATTCAAAGCATTTATTTCTTCAATATCGTTTTCTTTCTCTATAGATTCTATTTCTTTTTTAATTTTACTTATGGTGCTTTCAATGATTCTAAATCGTGTTTTAGATCTATGTAGAATATTTGTTATTTTGTCAATTGTTATACTGTTATCGGTATTGCTTTCAATTAATTTTTTGATATTGTGCTGGTTTTTATTAATTACATTTTGAGTGTCAATGGATTTTTTATTCAGATCCGCGATTTGAGATTTAATGGAATCTAATTCATTTTTATTTGTTATCTTTTCTTCATTAAGGTTGTATATCTCAGAAATTTTTATTTTTGTTAATGCTTTTAGCTTTTCCATACTTGTTTTTAAACTTTCAATCGAATCAGATAGCAGGATATCTTTAGTAAGATCGGATATTTTTGAGCCATAGTCAAATTGCATTAGGGACAAATTCGGAAAAAAAATCTCTCCGGTGATTGAAACTGCCTTATGTCCATATTTTGATAATAAATATGCTGTTATAGGATTTTTTGTGAGGATGATGTTGCCAAATAGGAATTCTGATAGATTTTTTATTTCACAATATACAAATTCTGATAATGGGCCTAATATTGATGAATCATCTGGTATTTCTTTAATCTTTTCACCATTAAGCAGGTCTAATGGGATTATTTTTAGAAATGGTATTCCATTATTTTTGGAAAATTCCGCTAAAACAATCATACTTTTGATATCTTTCACAACTATGGACTTCATCCATTCATTTCCTGATGCAATAATAGCTTTTTGATATTTTTCGTTCCATTTTAACAGATTAAACACATATCCTACAATACCCAAGTTTTTAAAATCTTTCAACAAAGTTGCAATCGCATAATCTTCGGTTAAAATATTTTTAGCTAACTTCATTTTTTCATCATATTTTAATAGTGTTTTTTCTGCGTTATCAGCGATTTTTTTTGATATTTCTATCTCTTCATTTAACTTTGCATACTCGTTATCAATCCTATAACTGTTTTTTTGTAGATTTTTAATGTCAGAATGAAATACTGTAATTTTGTTATTTAGATCTGATTTGTTTTTCTCGCTTTTTTCCTTTTCTACAAGTAATTCTTGTATTATCCTATCATTGCCTTTTATTTTATCTGCTATGTTTTTGATTTTTTCTTCATTTCTGACTATGGTGATTTCTATTTCGCTCTTTATTCGCTCTAATTTTTTTAGTCTTGTTTCCATAAAATTCTTTTTATTTATTTCGTTTGAATTTAATACGTTCTTTTTTTCTATTTCTTCAGCTATTTCTTCAACCTTTTTGTTTTTCTCATCTCTGTTTTCTGTTTCTGTTTCTATTTTGTTTTTTATATTGGTTAGTTGCTCTTCATATTCTCTTAATTTTTTATGCTGTGTTTGTTGTTCAAGTAAATTGTTTTTCTTCCTTTGATTTATTTGATTGAAGTAATATTGAGATTCCTTTATTATTGAATTAGTGTGTTCATACTGGTATATTACTGATGATAGTTTTATCTCTAAATCTTTTTTCTCTTTGTTAGAATCATTCGATAATTTAAAAAAATGTTCCTTTTCATCGTTCAAAATCTTTATTTCTTGATTTAACTTATCTATCTCACCTGAAATTCTTTTTATATTGCTTTCATTAATTTCGTTTTTGGAGGTTAGATTTGTAATATCATTTATTGTATTCTTTAGTTTTCCAGAGATCCTTATAGCTTTTAATCTCCTAATCTCAGATTCTAGTTGGATAAATCTGTGTTGATCATTTCTTTCTGATTCTAATTCGTCTATCCTATTCCTTACATCATTCATTTTAGTTAAAGCTATTTCCAATCTCCTGTCTGATTCCTCCAATTGTTTCATAGCTTGATTCTTTTTTTCGTCAAAATAAGAAAGTCCTATGATGTCTTCTATAATTTTCCTTCTTTCTTCCGAATTTAATTCCGATATCCTTGTTATCATGCCTTGCTGTACTATGTTCAATTTGTTAGGTGAGGCGACAATTATCTCTAATAACTCCATTACGTTGTTCCTTGAAACCCTTTTTCCATTGATAATGTATTGGCTTTCTCCACTATTTACTCCAGTCATTTCTCTAGTAATGGTAACATTATCATTATCTACTGGTATTCCTCTATCTGTGTTATCAAAAGTTAAACTTACTTTTACTGTTTTATTTGTAATGTTGTTTGAGGAATTGTCGTGGAATAAAGATTGAAATCTGTCTACTCTAAGGGCTTTTGGACTATTTTCACCCAGTGCAAATAAAATTGCGTCCAGGATATTGCTTTTACCTGAACCATTAGGTCCTGTAACTACAGTTAACCCTTTTTGAAAATTTAATATTATGTTTTTTGAACCAAATGACTTAAACCCATTAATTTCTAATTTTTTAATGTGCACCAATATTTCGTTAGTATATAATTGCCATAATTGCTTATTATTTTTTTTATTCTGTCTTCAGTATTGTTATCTTTTTGACCTTTTCTAATTTTTCCAAATCAATAAACTCATCATTTAAAATATCTTTTGATATAGTATTGTTTGATATGTTCGTCATTTTAAATTCATGGTTGGGTATTAATGATATTATATTCTCGTGGTCTTGGTCTTTTCCTATTATTATTTGAATGGTTCCATTTATGACTAATTTGGAGCTATAGGAATAAAACAAATCCCTTAGCAATTTTGTCTTATTGAAGTCCTTTTTCTCATCATTGGTTATCGTTATTATAAAGGTGTCAACTGATCTGTCTTTGATAAAAGGCAGTAGACTCTCTATATTTCCTGGAAAAACCTCTAAATTTTCTATCCCTGCTGCCTTTAATTTGGATTGAGCTATCATTACATCTTCCTTATTTTTTCCAATACCAATAAAAAATTCCTTTTTATTTATAATGGCATTACTAATTATAAAATCACAATTATGCATATCCAATTCCATGTTTATCTTGTTGTGTTTTATTCTCGCATCAAAAATTATTTTGTTGATACGAGTCGAAGGATTTCCCTCGTGAAAGAATCTATAAACATTATCCCATTTTTGTTTGAATATTTCTGGAAAGTTCTTTCTAGATATTATTTCTTTAAACAATGACTCCTCTGAGAAAAATGACAGAAACCTGTCTGTTCTCAAAACTGCTTCTGCTATTGGGAGATTTAGTTCTTGGTATAGATTTATTACCCTATTCCATGCTAAAAGCGGATCTGAGCTTAAATACGTTACAGAAAGATCAGCTAGTGACAAAATCTCCGCTATCACATTAATTTTTTCACCAGAAAAACCGTTATTATTAATTTCTCTCAACAATTGATTAAAATTGGATTGAGATCTTTCATCATAAGGGTAATCTGTTCTCCAAATCAACGCCTCTGTTATTTTGCTTTCCAGAGGTGTTTTTCTATTATTCAAATGCTCTGGATGTACTGTTGAAAACTCTTTCGTTGGGAGTAGAGGCGATTCATTTTTCCTAAAATATTTTATTAGCCCCTCATCGTTAAAACTAAAATAAGCATCGTGAATTCTCTTTTTCCTTAATTGTTCTATTGTGCTAATTACTGAAGGTCTTCGTGTATAATTTGAGTTACGGTATTTCAGATCTTGCATTGGATCATAGTCATGCAACAGTGCTGCAACAAGCATTATTTCGTAATCTCTGTTATTTATGGGGTATCCGTGAATTTCTTTAGGCAGCATATGCAAACTCATGTATGCAACTTCCAATGAATGATGGAGATTGTGATATTCACTAGAGCCTTCTCCTAGACCTAATTTTTCGTATTCATTCCTTAAGAATTTTAGCAACAATGATATTTTATTTAGGGATTTTTCGCCTATTCCTGTCATTTTGGCTTTTATTATCAAGGACCCAATCAAGTCATTTGTTGACATTCTTGAAAGGTTGTAATTTGTGTATTGAATTCTACGTTGTTTTGCATCTGGCAACATTTCCTTTGTTTTGCCGTAGATTATTCTTATGGGAAGGCTTTTGTTTAAATATGTTACCAAGGATATAAACATATTCCAAGGCTTTGTCAGTATTATTTTTTCCCTGCCTACTAGTTCATCAATTATTTTTGGAATGTTCTTATTAACCTCGGTAATTGTATTTGTAAGTGTGCTTATTTCTAATTGGAAATATGTATTGAAATTTTTGTAATCTGTATTCATTACAAGCCATTGTGGAATAACTATCCTAAATCTATGATATTTGTTGGGGTGCACCATATTTTCTTTTGACATGCCAAAAGAATAATTCTCTTTTATCGTTATGGCCAAATTGTTTTTTCCTTGATTAAAGGGAAGATTTCGATCCTTAGTTATTTGTAATATTATGTCCTTGTCTATCTTTTGCAATTCAATAAGTATTTTCCAATATTTTCCTTTATCCATCCATTGTGGAACCTCATTATCTCTTTCCCAATAATCTACAATTCCATAATGTGTGTATCCCTCTTCCCATTGTCTGGTTTCGGGGTTAAATGTTTTATAGTCATATTCTCCAATCATAGGATCTAATTTGTGAGATAAAGACCAAGTTTTTTTAACCAATTTTGTAACTCTGTCAAACTGATTGTATGCCATAAATCCCCATACACACCCTAATAAACTGAATATCGCAAATATTAGTTGGGATGAATCGCTGTTCTTATCCGAAAAAAAATCTGAAACCAAAGGAATCCCAAAAAAACCTGTTGCTATCATAAAAATAAATGATAATGCAATAAAAAAACCCGTTGCATATCTATAATGCAATAAACTAGAAGTCCACTTTTTATCCTTCTTCATGGGATTATCTCTATCCTATCGAAACTGGACTTCATGTGTTGTTTTTTCACTCAAAAACCTTGAATTTATATTATATATTTTTACTTTCTTATATGTTTATAATCCGATATTTTCATTTTTTCAGCTTTTTCTATTACATTGTCAATAATTTGATTAGATGCCGATAGTTGGTTTTGGGGATTGAAAACGGATTTTAACTCTTCTACAGTAATATTTTTATTGATGGTCTCATCCTCTGCTAATATCTTAAAAAAGTGATCTTTAGTTTCTGTTGCCTTGAAAGCTATTCTTTGTATGTTCCTGTATGCTTCAAATCTTGGAATACCCTTAGAAATTAAAATTTGAAGTACAAATTCTGCAAATATTTGACCTTTGGTTATTTCAATATTTTCCAATATTCTCTCTTTATTTATGATTAATCCTGAAATTACTTTTATCATTGTGGCAATCATATCGTCTAGCAAAATTGCCGATATTGGAATTATGAAACGTTCGTTAGCAGAATTAGACAGATCCCTTTCATGCCATAAAGAAATGTTTTCCAAAGCTGTATATGTATTGGATTTGAGCATTTTAGCAAATGATGATATTCTTTCACTTTTAATTGGGTTTTTTTTAACAGGCACTGCGCTGCTTCCCATTTGACCTTTCTTAAACGGTTCTTGGACCTCACCAATTTCGGTTCTTTGTAAATTTCTTATTTCTATGGCTATTTTATCTAATGTGGATCCAATTAATCCAATAATAAATATCATTTCTGCATACCTTTCCCTTGGAATTATTTGTGTTGCTGCCTCAATTGGGAATAGATCCAACTTTTCTGACACTATTTTCTGAACCTCTAGTGCTTGTTCTCTCATCAAAGAGCCCGTCCCAACGACACCCAAAGTTTTGCATAACAAAAACCTTTTCTTACCTTCTTCAATTCTTGTTAAATGATCTAACATTTCATTTGACCAAATTGCGAATTTTAAACCAAATGCCATGATGCTAGCATGTTGGCCATGAGTTCTGCCTACAGTGGGTAAATTTTCATTTTCTTTAGCTTTTATCAATAGCTCTTTGATTAATTGTTGTATTTTTGACTCAATGATTTTAAATGCATCATACATTTGCATTGATGTGCTTGTATCGACAACGTCATTGCTGGTTAATCCATAGTGGATCCATGGTTTTGTATTGTTTGAGCATAGTTCGCTAATTGCTTCTACTATTGCAGCAGTATCGTGATCGCTAACCCTTTCTAAATCCTTAATTCTGTCAAGGCTTATCTTATCTGAGGCTATTATTTTTGTTATCTCTTCTGAAGCCTCTTTGGGTATTAGGTTAACCTTTGCTTGTGCTTCTGCAACTGCCGCTTCAAATTTTAATTCATAATCTAGTTTTTTACATTCTTCAAAAATCCCTTTCATTTCTTTACTTCCATATCTTCCACTATCAATTGGTAAAATTGGCATTAATTATTTTCAAATGTTGACTATCTAATTTATTATTTAGGATGATTAATATTGACAAGATTGAAATATTTAGCATATAAGGGACAATGTCTAGTTCATTAGTAACAAAAAATGGAAAGCACCAAGTCAATAAAATAACCGATTTTAAATTTCAAATTTTCAAAGACGATTCAAAAGAAATGAATGTTCCGGTTACAATATTTGCAAATGATTTGCTAATTTCAAAAATGATTTTAGACCGTACACTTGATCAAGCTGTAAATGTAACTACTTTACCAGGAGTAAAAAAACATGTAGTTGTATTGCCTGATGGACACGAAGGTTACGGTTTTCCAGTTGGGGGCGTTGCCGCATCAGATGTGGAAGATGGCATTATCAGCCCAGGTGGTGTTGGTTATGATATTAATTGTGGAGTTCGATTAATCAGGACAAATCTTGTTGAAGCAGATGTACGTCCAAAACTTAAGGAACTTGTAAATGAACTCTTTTCCTCTATTCCAACTGGTGTTGGAAGCGAAGGTGCAATCAAGCTTACATCTTCCGAATTAGATGAATTGCTAGTTGAAGGTGCCAAGTGGTCGGTAGAGAATGGTTATGGAATAAATAGCGATTTAGAGTCCTGTGAGGAATTTGGTAAAATGAAAGGTGCAGATCCCATAAATATTTCAGGCAATGCGCGAAAAAGGGGATCCCTTCAATTAGGTAGCTTGGGTTCTGGCAACCATTTCCTTGAAATCCAGAAGGTGGATAAAATATATGACATTAAAGCCGCAGAAACTATGGGAATCACAAAAGAAGGCCAAATACAAATTTTAATTCATTGTGGCTCAAGGGGATTCGGGCACCAGGTATGCAGTGATTATTTGCGTTTGTCTGAGCAATCTATGAAAAGGTACAATCTAAAGGTTATAGATAGAGAACTAGCTTGTGTACCTAACGGTTCACCGGAGGGTGAAAGCTATAGGAAATCAATGTTTTCAGCATTGAATTTTGCTTGGGCAAATAGGCAAATGATCACTCATTGGACAAGAATGGCTTTTCAACGTGTTCTTAAAATGAGTGAGCAAGATCTGGATATGAATTTAGTATATGATGTTTCTCATAATATTGCAAAAGTAGAACGTCACAAAGTTGATGGAGAGGGAACTAGGGATTTAGTTGTACATAGAAAAGGAGCTACCCGTGCATTCCCTGCGGGAATGGAACAATTACCGCAAAGATATCGCTCTATTGGTCAACCTGTGATTATTCCTGGGTCTATGGGTACTGCTAGCTGGATATTATTGGGAAATGAAAAATCCATGGAATTAAGCTTTGGATCAACCGCTCATGGTGCCGGAAGGACTATGTCACGATCCCAAGCAAAAAAAACTAATACAATAGAGGAAGTAAAGAAAAAATTGGAATCTAGAGGCGTATATGTAAAATCTTTGACCAAAAATGGTTTAGTTGAAGAAACGCCAGATGCATACAAAGATGTAGATATGGTTGCAGATGTATCGCATAATGTTGGCATAGCTACCAAAGCAGTACGATTAATACCTCTTGGGGTGATTAAAGGATAAATTGACAAGTCATGAAAACTCCAATATAGACGATCCCGACCTTGAATTAATAAAAGCCAGAAAAATGAAGGCTCTAAAAGATCAATTTGCCTCTAAAGAAAAAGAAAAAAGAGCAAGAGAACAAAATGAATTGCATCAAAAAAATTGGACTCGGTAGAAGGCCCGTCTGAGCGAGACTTTTTGTTAAGGTGTTTATATGATCGTGGTGATGAAGTTTTAGATCTTGCAGAAAAACAGTTTCCTTTTCAAACTAAGGTTATTATCAAAAGATTAAATGAATTGATACGTTATGGGGAAATTTCAAAGATCTCTGGGGGAGATCTACTCAGTGTTTGCAGGTCATTAGGGTTGAACATACGGATTAATACCAATATTTCTATCTCCGACCATGGTGAAACAATCAGCTTCTCTGAAAAACTAAAACAATCCTGAGATTTTGATATGAATTAAGATGGTGCATTGTAGATATCTTAACTTATATCAATACAAAAAAACAAAAGTTACCTAAATAACTTAATAACAAAACAAACACAAATTAAAAAATAGATGATAGAATATTAGGAAGTTCAGCTAAAGATTTAATAGTATACAATGGTTCTTCTTTTTTACATATAGGTTTTTGAACTTTATAAATAGAATTCAAAGTTCTAATAGTTTTTATTCCAAGTTCATTTGCAGGGAATATATCTATATCCAACCTATCACCTACCATAACACAATGTTCAATAGGTGTATTGGAATCCTTTATAGCCTTATCAAAAATTTTATGATTAGGTTTTCTAGAACCAATATTTTGAGATAAACATATTGTTTGAAAATACTGAACAAGATCACCTTTTTTCAATAAATCAACAGAGCCTGAGGAATTATTACTTATTATTCCTAATGAATATGTTTTAGACAATAATGGAATAATATGAGGAACCTCATTGAACAATTTAATTAATTTCTTCTTATTTTCTAATAAGTTATCTTTTAGATTATTAGAAATTATAGAATCATATCCTCTCGGAAGTATTAGTTGAGCCGTTAAGGAAACAATATCCAATAAACCATCGGAGCCAATCTTTCTATTAATAATTATATTATTTCTCAATGTAAAATAATTCCTTAAATCAATCCTTGCACCATATCCATTAAGAGATTCAAGTAATAATTTGTCAAAATAACTAATATAATCCCACTCATCTACCAAGGTTTGTCCTAGATCAAAAAAGATGAAAGGTTTCATTATAGTAGGTAGAATTAACCACTAATTATTTTTATTCGGCCTTTGCTTTTGCTTCTCCCCCTACCATCACCACCACCATTCCCCGTCTCCTTCTCCCTCCCGCACCATTTCATATTATCAAACTTGCTAATCACCAGTGATAAATCTAATAACATATCTAGAATGGACTGTTTTATTGACTAAATTGCAACATATTCTCAAATTCAATAACATTTTCTTGCTTTTTCACCTTTTCTTTGCAATTGTTGCAATATGCAGTTTATATAGCAATGTGACGAAGTATATGTGAAGAAAAATGGCCCAAATGCCAGCATTAATTCCAAAGGAAGTAGAGATACAACGGCTAAAGAAGATATACATAATGATTATAAT
>JACDHC010000054.1 GCA_013821245.1 Candidatus Nitrosopumilus sp. | reverse complement strand
CCGCATTGTATCTATCCAACACTTTGTCTATTTCTTGTGCTATCTTCACATCTCCTTCCACACCTCTGTTAAATTCTCCAGCTACAATGGTTACTTCTACGTCATATCCTTTTGTTCTAAATTCCTCATACGATTTGATTGCCCCAAAGACGGCGTTACAGTCTGAATCCTCCGGGTCCTCTATGGCGAGCCTAGTTCCTGCTTCAATACAATAGTCTTTGCCTATTATTGGCGTTTCTATTCCACTTTTTATGCCAATATCATCATCTCTGTCTATACAGATAATTATTATTTTTGTATAACCTTGAAATGATTGTGTTTTGTTATAGTTTTTATTGTCTGTAAAATTTACTTTGTTTTTTAATTGGCCTGCCCTAGGCATTAATTATACAACAAAATTACGTAGACGCTATATAATTAAGTTACTTGAAATGTTTTCTATAAAAAAATAGATGACATTTGTTTGATAAACTACTTAAACAATCTCTTATGCTCTTCTAGCATGCATCTATTATATACGACCTTTATTCCTTTTTCGGTGGCAACTTTTTCTGCTTCTTTATTGTATATGCCCTTTTGCATCCATATCACTTTTATCTCTCTATTGCCTATTGAATCTTCTACCACTTTTGACACGTCTTCTGATCTTCTGAATATATCTACTATATCGATCGAGTCTGGAACTTCTGAAACATTTCCATAGGCTTTTCTATCTAGAATTTCGGAATAGTTTGGATTAATTGGAGTTACGTTATATCCTTTTTCTATTAGATATTTTGAGACGTAATTTGATGGTTTTCCTTCAGTGGGTGATACTCCAACTATAGCAATATTTTTTAATTTGTAAATCTCCCTTATCTCCTTATCTGAAAAATTATCGGTTTTTCTTTCGCTCATTATTATCAGCTGATGATATTTGTTTTTTTTATTAATAAATCTGGCTATAAAAAAATAGTGTTAAGTCTATTTGTAAAACTTTAAGATATTTGTGTATTTTAACAATAAAAAAGGTTAATTATATTAGAATATAATATATAATTATAGATTGAGATTTATTGATTGGTACCCATATTATCTAAAAATCTCTTCTAATCTGCATCTTGATATCAAAAAAGATATACTATCTTCTTTGATTTTATCAAACTTGATACCCAATGAATCCTCTGATTTAAAATGTTTAAAAAAATTAAACAATAAAAAAATATTGATAATCGGCGCAGGGCCAAGCATAGAAGACCCCTTAATACAAAAATTCATCAGTGATCGTTCAAACTTTGTTATAATGACATCTGATGGGTCTACTGAACTGTGCCTTCAATTGAACATTATTCCAGACTTTGTTGTGACTGATCTTGATGGTGATATTGACTCTTTATTATCAGCCAATAAATTTGGCTCAAAGTTGCTAATCCATGCTCATGGCAATAATATAGATAAAATTCTTAAATTTGCTCCAAGATTTAAGAATTTTTTTGGAACAACACAAGTTTTTCCACTTCAAAATGTTTATAATTTTGGCGGATTTACTGATGGCGACAGATGTGTGTTTCTTGCCGAAGGATATCGATGTGCTGAAATTTGGTTAGTTGGCATGGATTTTAATTCTCCAATAGGCTATTTTTCAAAAAAACGGGGGATATATAATCCCAGTCTAAAAAGGAAAAAATTATTTATCGGAAAGAATTTGATTGAGATGTTGGCAAAAAAATCTGACTCTATTATGATAAATGTTACAACTTTTAAACTTAATTCATTAATTAATGGTGCAATTGAATATAAATTAAAATGAATACAAAAAAAATTCTTGGTATCACTGGTTTTGGTCTTGCTATACTGGGTGGTTATCTGTGGGTGATAAACCAATTTCCATTATCTTTGATTATATGGGGTTTTACATTTTTAATCATTTTACGTTTAAACCGTATGAAAAAAGCCCAAAATAACTATAAAAGAAAAAGGTAATGTTTTAGGAGACAAAATACTGGGTTTCATTTATCTGGTATTTACTTTTCTATTCATAAATGGAGACATCGACTTTATCTTTTCATTTTAGCGGATTGGTATTGGCGATTCTATTTGTTATTATGTGCTATGCAAAAGGCTTAACCAACTGATTACATTCTTGTTATGAGTTTCATTTGTGTTTATCATGCATAAAGTTTTCAAAACGTTTTGCAATAGACTTTTTTTACTGTGCTAAACAGCTTTGATAATGTGCTCAAAATATGTTGATTATATAACTGGTGTTATGTTGCTGCCAAAAACCCATCGGGATTGAAAATCTGTCTGTCATGTATCCCGTTATCCTATAGTGTGTAAGGTCCCTTTTCTTTTTGACTGTCGGATATTGCTGTTAATTAAGGTATGGTATGAATTTACAGTTGTGCTTCCTAAAAAATGAAAATAATAAAAACCAATTGTTTACTTGATGGCATTAATGAAAGAAAAGACGTTTTCATTGGTTTTGATAATGAAGAAATAAAATATGTTGATAGTGGCAAACCTGAAGAAGGTGGCGAAATAATTGCAGAAGGCCAAAATATTGTTGTTACCCCTGCATTTATCGATTCACATAGTCATATTGGATTGCAAAGGTCTGCTGAATATAGTGGACAATATGAAGAAAATGAACAAATGGATTCTGCTACTCCTATGGTCAATGCGCTACACAGTCTCTATATGGACGACCCTGCATTTGGAGAATCAGTTGAACATGGTGTTCTCTACTCTGCAGCATTCCCAGGAAGCGGTAATTTGATTGGAGGTAGGTAGTTCTAATAAGAAATTATGCCAAAGATATTGAAGAGGCCTTTATTGGTGATGTTGGAATTAAGGTGGCATTAGGATATCACCCTCGCGTTATGACTGGTTGGAAAGGGAAAAGACCCTCAACTCGAATGGGTGTGGTATCTATATTAAGGGAGAATTTCATCAAGGCTAGAAAAATGCAAAATCTTTTAAAATCTGAAAAAAAAACAATAGATGAAGTAGATTCAAATTCCGAGGTATACATGGATATACTCGATCAAAAACACAAGGTAATGGTACATCTTCATAAAGAAGATGATGTTAGGATTCTTGTCCAATTGGCAAATAAATTTAATTTGAAAGTTGTTGCAAATCACTGCCTTGATGTACATCGTGAAGAAATCTTTTCAGCCCTAAAAGCAAATTCAATCCCAATTATTTATGGCCCCATGGATTCGTTTTCTAACAAAGATGAATTAAGACACAATAATTGGAGAAACGCTGAATTATTGTTGAAATCCGGTGCCAAATTCTCTCTTATGAGTGATCATCCAGTTACACTCCAGAGGACAATGTTCTTTACTCTAAGGCATTTATTGCGATTTGGACTGTCAAGGCCTTCTGCAATATCTAAAATTACTTCTGAGGCTGCTGAAATATTGGGAATACCAAACATAGGTCAAATAAGACCTGGATTCAAAGCATCGTTTATTGTTTGGAATGGCGATCCCTTTTCAATCCCTAGTTATCCAATACTTGTAATAGGGGAAGGAAAAGTGGTATTTAAGGACTAAAATCATAATTATGTTTTATCAAAGATAAAACATAAAAATAAAAATTCAGTTCAAAATCTTTGCATATGAATCTGTCACATTAAACACTTGAGGCTTATCATCTATATTGATTTTATCATTTGAATTTTAGCCATGTTGTTTCTAAATTATTGCTATGTTAAAGATTATTGAGGCTCAATTGTAGATGGCGGTTTACTGGATATTGCATATGTTACCCAAGTCACATTTTCTATTTCATTTGTTATTTTCGAGCTAATTCTTTCTAGAGTCCTATGTGGAATCCTCACCCAATCTGCTGTCATGGAATCTTTTGATTCAACTATTCTTATCGTCACTATATGCCCGTAAATTCTCTTGTCTCCTAAAATTCCTACAGCTTTATCATCTCCTACCATTGCGTAGGCTTGCCAAACTTTGTTGTAAATATTATCTTCTGATAATATGTCTTCTACAATTTTACTTGCCGCTTTTGTTACTCTTATCTTTTCGTCAGTTACCTCGCCTAAAATTCTTACTGCAAGCCCAGGGCCTGGAAAGGGATGTCTTAAAAGCATTTCATTTGGGATTTGAAGTATTTTGGCAGCTTCTCTAACTTCATCCTTATACAAATATCTTAAAGGTTCTATTACTTTTAGATTCAACCAGCTAGGCAATCCACCGACATTGTGATGTGTTTTGATGACTGTTGCTGGGCCTTTGGATACGCCACTCTCAATAACATCTGGATATAACGTACCTTGGGCAAGCCATTGAAATGGTCCTTCTTCTTCTGCAAATTTTGTAAAAACCCTTGCAAATTCTTCCCCAATTATCTTTCTTTTGTCTTCTGGGTCTGATATTCCTTTTAATTTTTGTAAAAACCTTTCTTGTGCCTCAATATATTTAATAGATATACCTAGTTTTTCTTTGAAAAGTTCTCTTACAATATTTTCTTCATTCTCTCTTAGTAATCCGTGATTGACAAAAATGCAGGTTAAATTTTCTCTAATTGCATTGTGAATCAAAACAGCTGTTGTTGTTGAATCGATTCCCCCACTAACGGCACACAACACTTTCTCTTTGCCAACTTTTGTCTTTATATTTTCTATACTGCTCTCAATGAAATCATTCATATTCCAATCTGATTTTGCTTTGCTGATTACATTGGAGAAATTGTTTAGTATCTGAGTCCCATTTTCGGTATGTGCTACTTCCGGATGGAATTGCAGCCCAAATATTTTTCTCTCTCTATTCCCTATGGCCGCAGAGGAGGAGTTATCGGTCTCCCCTAAAATATCAAATCCTTCTGGAATTATTTCGGCTGTATCACTGTGACTCATCCAGCACTGTATGTTATTTGATTTAATATCTTTAAATAAATTGTTTTTATCTTTTATTTTTAATACTGCGTTTCCATATTCTCTATTTATAACCCTTTTTATTCTGCCTTTGAAATGATCTACTATGACCTGGTGTCCATAGCATATTCCTAAAATTGGAACACCTAACCCAAATATTTTTTCATCCGGTTTTGGAGAATTTTTTTCATAAACGCTTGCAGGTCCACCTGAAAAGATAATTCCTTTTGGTTCGAAGTCTAGAATTGTTTTGATTGGTGTATCATAGGGCAATAATTCACAATAAACTTTAGACTCTCTTATCCTTCTGCATATTAGATGACTGTATTGTGATCCAAAATCCAAAACGATTATTTTATCCATTATTTTTCACTTTTTTCTAACATTCTGGTAAATACCCATGCCACTGTATTGAATATTTCATTTACCTTTTCTTTGTCTCTATAATTTTTAATCTCAATTTTTTTAATAATATTGTCGCTATTGTCTTTAGATATTGTATTATAGGAAATTATGTTTATGGCATCTATTTGCCCTTGTTTAACTTTATCTAAATCTTTACTTTTCATTCCTTCTAAAATCCTGTTTATAAAAAATGACTTGAATGGCGGGGTATCTACATTAAAGTTAATCGATTCCATGGGTGTTATCTCTATTTTTTCTCTTGAAACTTCTACATTTGCAATTAAAGTATTGTCTTTCATTCTTTTTATTTGTCTTGTTTCAATTGTTTGTGATTGTTCTTCCTGATTTCGTTGTAATTGTGGACTCTCATCTTTTTTAATTTCATTTTCATCAATAACTGATTTTTCTTTAGAAAATGACTTTTTATTTAAATTAAGATTTGCTGCAGTCTTAAAACTCCCTTGTTTTAAAACAATGTCAATCAGTGATAATGTTATTTTCATTCTCTCTATTTCATCTTGTTTTTCGGAAATCAATTTGGTCAACCATTCCCTTATCTCTGCTGCATTTTTAATATCGTCGTCTGGGTAACCTGTCATAATAATATTTGCACTATTTTTCAATATTAAATGTTGTTTTATTTTATTTAGTTCGCTTTGTACATTTGAATCTGGTAATTCCATTTTAATCCGCCACTTTCAGCCTACTCTATATTTCAATAACTTTGTATGCCTCCACTATACTTTCTTTATTCCTTCAATGGCGTTATTTCATAACGACTTTAGTCTTTCCGTTTTTCTTTTTGAATAATTTGGTTTGTCCATACCCTTTACCATGTTTATTAGTTGTGCCTGATTATCTTTTCTTTAATATAATATTTTTATTGTACCGTTTTTGGCAATTTGAACCAATTTTACATTTTTAACAATCTGATCTAAATTTTTTTAAAACGTGGTTATTATGATTCTTTTAATTTTATTTTAAGAGCGGCTTGATTGTTAGTTCGCATGTTATAAAATCAAAATCTATAAATGACCTTGCAATACTCATAGGCTCTAGAAATAATGCACATGCTGTATTTAGTATGGTTATAGAGATGAAAACAATTTTGAATCTCACATTGATAACCTTGATCGTAACCAATCAGTATGCCATATTATTGTCTTGTTTCAAAAGGATATCCATTTCTTCATTATGGAACAGTCCACGATTTACAAGAGACAACTTTAGTCAACCCACTAAAGCTAAGCTGGTTGTGCAATGTACCTGTCAAATAAAAACTTGCATTTGTCATTGCTAAGATATACATAAATTAGGAACAATTATCTGAATATAGGACGATTGCAAAAAAAATCTTCAATGACATTATTCATTTTCCAAAACGTATCTCATTTTAATGGATTTCATTCAGGTTTTAACATATGCCTTTTTAATGTTACCAATTCAATTGAATATAACCGTTATTTATGCGATTTTAGATTAAAATAAGGAAAATTTTTTAAATATTTGGCGCCTTTTAAAATGGGAATTCTGATTCTAATGCGGATGATGGATATGGCTTTTTTATTTAAGAATAATTAAATTAGATGAATGTCATCCACTTGTTAAATTATAATATGTCAACACCAATTCCTTATTCAGAAAGAATAGATATTTTACGTAAAGACAAACAGAGTAATTTAATTTTGGCAATAGATCCGAAATATGGGGAGAGTAATTTATTTGGCTATGTATTTAATTTAATTACCAAATTGGGTAAATATTTATGCGCAATTAAATTGAATTTTCATGTAATACTGCCATTATCTTTTACCGAATTACAAAGACTAAACCTTGCAGCACATAGAGAAAGATTGCAAATTATGGCGGACATAAAATTAAATGATATCCCAAATACAAACAATGTGACTATTCAGTATCTGCATTCGATGGGGTTTGATTCAATCATTGTTAATCCTTTCATTGGAAAAACTAATCTTGAATCGACAGTTAATTTTGCTCATTCTTTAAACTGTGGAATTATTGCGCTTGTCTACATGAGCCATAGTGGAGCCAGTGAGGGATTTGGTGTATCTGTAGTTAATCCCTTGTTAGATACGCCTTCAAACACCCAAAGTCAATTTTATAATGTTTTTTATGAAAACTCAAAAATTTGTAAGGTTGATGGTATTGTTGTAGGGGGTAACAAACTAGATGTTTTAAAAGAACTTGCATCAAAAAACAAAAAAAACATACCTATCTACTCCCCTGGAATTATTACACAAGGTGGGAACATCGAATCTGCATTGGAATGTGGATCGGATTATCTGATAATTGGAAGGGCAATAATAAATTCTTCAGATCCGTTGATGGAGTTGCAAAACATCAATAAATTTATAAACCATCGTTTTTACAAGTAATGCATCAGCATCATTTAGTTTGTTTTTCTAAGAAAATCAATACATGCCACTAAATTTAAATATCATCAGAAAAGGGATGTTTTCTATTATTTTTACACTATTTTTTTTAGCAAGATTAAGGCTCAAAGCCAAATCCACTATATCTTTTCCAACTAGGTTTATTATTGAGGATGACTTTAAAATCTTTATCGCGTCTTCTTTTGTGATCTCTTCACTATAGAAATAGTCTTTTGAAATACTAATACTAAAATCCCCCTGATTGATTTCCTTGCCTATTAAACTTAAATCGCATATGTTAATCATTTGAGTTTCTTGATATTTTATTTTACGTAGGGCATAATTATTTTCTTGGTTGATTTCATCCATTTTATTTCATTGTTTTATATTTTCTGGTTGTTTTTTATTTAACCTTTTCTTAAATTAACTTGTATTTGTATTGTGATCAAAAAGTAATAATTATGTTTTGATTAAAAAGAACTATTGTCTTCGGATGGTAATAAATATAATCGTGATAAAGTAAAAAAACATAATAAAAAGGGGATAATTTTAACTTTATGTATTGTTATTGGTATTATCGGTGCTAGTTTTATAATTTGGTTTCTACCACAAGGAAATGAAAAAAACAATACTACAAATGATACTATGATGCTTTTTTCAAATCCTAACGATACATTGGCTTCTGTCAATAATCAATACACGCTATTAAAAGATGAAGTTGGTAATCAACTAAATAGCGTTTCAGTCACAAATAAATCCAATCTAGCGCAGATTGATAATAGTGTCGATGCTTCTATAACACAAAACAATCAATTGATGCAAACATTGTTAAACGGAAATCCCACTGGTTCTTTGGTCAATGAGTACGTGAAATTAATGAACAGCCTTAAAAATTTTTCTTTCTATCTATCTGATATAAAAAATATAACTTCATCCCCATCTTCCTCTGATACCTTGATAAAAGATTTGACAGCTGCCGAGAACAAATGGTTAGGCAGGTGACAATAAAAAAAGGGATTGTTTATAAATAGTATTTTTAAATCTTTAGAAAGATGCGATTACTTGAATATCAAGGTAAGGAGCTCTTTAATCAATACGGAATAAAAACTCCAAAGTCTTTTTTAGCTTCAAATATTGAAGAGGGCAAAAGGGGTTCCCAACTGTTGAATTATCCATTTGTTTTAAAGTCTCAATTAACTGTTGGAGGAAGGGGAAAAGCTGGCGCTATACAAAAGTGTAAAGAACCTTCAGAATTTGAACCAAAATTCAATGATATCATAAACAAAGAGGTAAAAGGTGAATTACCGCGAGGTGTTTTGCTTGAAAAAATGGTCGACATATCTAAGGAGCTATATTTATCAATTTTTTTAAATAGAAGTAAAAGATGCTTTACTATAATTGCATCATCAGAAGGAGGAATGGACATTGAACAAACAGACAATAAGGTTATGCAAGATATACCAATAGATGGGATTACTTTAGAACTAGCTAACGATATTGCAAATAAATTAAATATCTCAGATAGTTCCAAAAGCAGTTTTGTTGATCTATTATTTAGTCTTTTTAAATTGGTTAAAGAAAAAGAAGCAGAACTAGCAGAAATTAATCCAATTGCAATTTTGTCTGATGGCTCTTTAATTGCATTGGATGCTAAAGTGATTATTGATGATAATTCTTTGTTTAGGCATGAAGATTTAAAAAAATATCTTTATTTAAGCGAATTAGAGATACAGGCATCAAAAAATAAGTTTTCATTTGTAGAATTAGACGGTAATATAGCTATTATCGGAAATGGGGCCGGGTTAGTTATGTCAACATTGGATATGGTTTCTGATGCTAATGGTCAAGCAGGTTCGTTTTTGGATTTTGGAGGAAAGGCAACCAGTGAGACTATTTACAAAGCCCTTGGTGTTATCAGTGAACTACCCAAAATAAAAGCAATTCTTGTAAATCTTTATGGGGGAATTGTTAGAACCGATCTTGTGGCACAGGGTATTTTAGATGCCTACAAAAATAACATAATAAATGTCCCTGTATTTGCTAGAATATCTGGAGCAGAATCAGAAAAAGCAAAACAAATGCTTCAGGGAAGCAGGGCACAGTTATTTGATACTGTAGAGGAAGCAATAAATGCAGTAGTTTCACACGTAAATACTGCTTAGATAAAAGTGATAAAATTGACTTCACAGTTTGATATATTTAAAATATTGGTTGGCTCCACTTCTGATCAGGATTTTGGAAAAAAACCCGTAATAATTCAGGGCATTACAGGAAGCTTTGGTTCAACACATACAAAATTAATGAAAAGATATGGGACAAATATTGCTGCTGGGGTAACTCCTGGTAAAGGCGGTTCGAAATTCGATGATGTTCCTATCTATAATACTATGCAAGAAGCAGTACAATCTACAGGATCTTTGATTTCAGGTGTTTTTGTGCCGGCCCCTTTTTTTTATGGTGCCGCAAAAGAGGCACTTGACAGTGGAATTAAACTAATTG
>JACDHC010000230.1 GCA_013821245.1 Candidatus Nitrosopumilus sp. | reverse complement strand
AGTGCTCTATCGGACAGTCAAATTCAACAATTATTCAATCGGACTTATTCCGAATTGCCAGATCTGGTGCTTTACAAATCATTTGGCAAACTCCTCAATAATACCCAGTCCTGATCCCCTAAAGAGAGTCAATATCCAATAAGTTAGCAGTTTAGGGTTCAGAGGCGTCAACTAAAAAAATAATTTTCTCATGATTTACCACTTTTTTGCTCTGATGAAATTCTATAACCATTATAAAGTTATTGCCCAGACTAAGTAAGAAAGAACCCATTCTTCATTTTGATTTATATTTGTAATTAGGAGTTTTCCTAAATAAAATACAGACTTTGTTTAACAACCCCTATTATGTTGCATTAGTACCCCAAATACCATTTTTATGCTCAAATTAACTCTTCTGAAAATGCATCATCTTGTTTTGCACATAGCAGCAGCAGCCTGGCTTTCCTTAAATCCCTCCTTAAGGAAAGAACAAAAACATATATCTATTTCATCCATCCCCATTGGCAAAGGAAACTAGGTTGATTGGTAAAGCGGTTTCAAAAGTGCATCAGGAGCCAAAGAAAATATTGCAAAGGTGAAAGAATAATGTAAATGACGCATTGGCTTAAGGTTGAGGGGATTTGTAATGCGGATTGCGGCTTTATGGATCAGCACGGGTATTATTGTGTTGTGATCGATAAATTATGTAAGAGAAGTTGCCAATGCTGGGCAGTCCCAATAAACAATAAAAGGATATGGAAAACATAGTAATCCATTGTTGTAGCGGTAATTCCCATGTTTATATATGCCTAATATTGCAAATATGGTATGACACCCAACTAACCACGTGAAAAGAACAATTCATCACCTAAATAACAAAAGAATAACTGTCAATTATTACTTTAGAAAATTGGGCAACCTTAGAGCATGTAAAACAGGCCTTGTATGTTATTGTTGATATGTGCAATGAATTGATGAAATAATCAACAGAAAGGTCGATAGATAGATAAACAAAGACTTGAAGAAACAATAAAAAATTGAAGAATGATTAATGAGTCAACCAGTTACGGTAAATGTGAAAAACTCAGAAGCATCGACAAACCCCGGAGCTGACGACTGAACCTCTATGGTATACGGGCCCACAGGGAAGTTTGGAGCTATTGCCAATTCTGTTAAGGCCGTTCCATCATCATCTGCGAACTCATAAATGCCTTCTCCGGTAGGATCGACAACAGTTATCTCAACTAACGCTGTTCCCAAAGGCAGTTCGGGTGATTCAGGAGCGAAAACATTTGCCGTTATGGTCTGAATATCACCCAATCTAAGAGACGAAGAGCCTACCCCAATATCTATCAAAAGCCTATCGCTTTGATTCACAGTGGGAATAGTTTGATTCACTGTGGGCAAAGGCCCTGAAGGGTTATTACCTCGATCTGCACCCAAAACAGATTTGTCGATAACAAAGTTGTCTAATGCCGTTCCGTTTAAGGCAATAAAAGTGCCATTGAATGTCAAACCATTGTTTATGACGTCAACATTGAGAAAACCGTGAGCATAATTTACCTGAGACGCTTCATATGGTGCCCGTCCAAAAACGTCATGGAGACTTGTACCTCCGGTTCCGACAATGGCGTAAACCTGCCCAGCGGGATTGGGGTAATAGTTAGTGCCATTGTAATTTACAAATGGTTCGGCTATAAAATTAGGATTAAAGGAAATTGGGTATGTTCTTGAATATGAATGGACGTGGCCCTGTAAAACCATATCCACCCCAAATCGTTGGAACAACTGATGATATTCAATTAGAGTATCATGACCACCGGCCCCGTTGTTGGGTGGATTATATGCTACATTATGGTAGTATACCACTATCCAATCTATATTAGGATTTGCGGAAGCTTTCGTAAGGTCACTCACAACAAAGTTATATTGTGTTGAGCCCGCATCATACCGATCCAACGGCCAGTCGGTAGCCATTACAAGGAAATGAACATTTTCATAGTCAAAGGAATAATATTGTTTTGTTAAGTTAAAGTGGGACATGTACTGCTCCAAAAGACCAGGAAACTCTTCTGTATCATGGTTGCCCAAAGCTATTTTCATTTTCTCGTCGATGGGCTCCATGATGTCGAGCCAACAATCGGCAGACTCTTCATAAGAGTTATCACCCAAGCTAAGGACTAGCTCCGGATCCTTTGAAATTATGTTTCTTAAATTCAGATCCGTATTGGCATTACAACCCCAATCTCCAGCTGCAGCGAAATTAAAGCCAACCTGACTTGCGTTTTGAGTATTGTTTGTCACACTCGTGCCAGCAGATGAAGAGTTATCTGATAGCATGTCTGGTGTAATTATAGAAGTGGCGTATACTGAACTAGAAAAACTCAAACCTGTCAAGACGACTGCAGAAAATGGAGATATGATCAATAAGAATGCCGAGAGGCAAACTATACTCAAATTATTCATTTATAATGTCATCAATTTACCCATGACTTTATAAATATGTTATAGTCTAACTGAAAAATTTTAATCTAAAAATATTACCTGCGAATAGGTTTCTTTGGCATCCTTTATCTTTTTTAGTAATCACATAGGTAGTGTTTTAGTGAAAATAAGAATGAAAAGACATTCTGTACACGCCAGTAACCTTACGTTCTGTAATTTGTATATAGTATCAATAAACAAAAAAAATTAACAATAGGGGAAACAAACACCGATATCTAAAATAATAAAAATATCGTAATTTTTGAAGCATTTATAGTGTAATCGACAAGCAGATAGGTTTTGTCAATAGCAAAAGAACTATATTTTTCAGTAAAAAAAATAGAAGGAATGGAAGGTTATGTTATTTTGGATGAATTATGGATGTCATGAGAAAGAAAAAAATGCCCATAAATCCATCATTTCTCATGCATAATTGATTTGACTTATGAAATCCCCTAAGGTAGGCTCAGGAAAGTTATGGACCTGTAATGCCGGTTTCATCATATTTTGCATATTTGGGATCAATTACTGCATCATTATGTGGATTACCTGTTAATGCATAGATACTTGGCTTTATGATTTTGAATTGATCTTGTATTTGACCATCATTACTATAATATGTTCCATTGAGCACCGTTGAAGTTTGGTTAGTCGCAAAACCTAAATCCAATATACCATATCCAAGATATTGATCCTCTACAAACGGTGCCTTTCCGGCTTTTAAGGTATGAATACTAAAAC
>JACDHC010000229.1 GCA_013821245.1 Candidatus Nitrosopumilus sp. | reverse complement strand
ATACCAATGATTCTTGGTGCAATTGATCAATATAAAAAATAGGTAAAAGTTTTTGGCCAGATAAATCAATTTTAAAATAAAAATAATCCATTATAAGAATCACCATTATTTTAAATATAAAATTTGATATGATCAAGATTCACAAATTGAATTAAAATGATTTTAATGCTATCAGTACATTGTTTTGTTTTTAGCTAAAGAAAAAAAAACAGTGATGACCTAATTGTAGGTATCTTTAGATTTTAGCGGATCAAAGTCAAATATTCATCTTATGCGATAAATCCCCTGATGGAACTACTTGGACATTACCTCAGCCTGCCATCCAACAGTATTAATGTGGCATTAATCGGAACTGAGAGCACTGATAAAACAACAGCTAGACTTTCGCCAAAGAATATTTGCCCTCCTTTTTTTATTCTCCGCCAATAACTATTTCACCTGTATTACATGCAGCGTTTGCGACGTTAAAAGTTCCCGGAGCGATTTCTATAAAATCACTGCCTTTGAACTACATTAAATGTTGCCATAGGTCCGGGTTCACCTTGGGGTCCGGGTTCACCTTGGGGTCCGGGTTCACCTTGGGGTCCGGGTGGCCCCTGTGTACCGTTGAGTCCGGGTTCACCTTGGGGATTGGGTGGTCCCGGTGGTCCCGGAGTTATAGTAGGTACGTTTGGAGAGTCATCAGCATTATTATTAGTAGTACCATATGTTGTAGCAGAAATTAGGCTTGTTCCAACTACTAACAAAGATGCAATTGCTGTCACAATAACAATAAATATCATTTTATTTTTATATAATTTAACATTAACGGTTATTTTTTTTATAATATATAAATATAGATATTACATTTTTAATATATTCTTCTTGTATCTTATTACAATATCCATCAATCAATAAACTACATCAGCAGATGCCATACCTCCCCCTACCCAAATACTTTTGAATTCAACATGTTAAGGTGGGTTATATTGTGGACTATAAGGCACAAGTGCAGAGTATACAACGCTGTTATTGCAAGCACGCCATTATATTGCGATTTACGTCGGATTCTTCATTATAAACAACACAATGCTTAAATAGACTTCAACGGTAGATATATTTAAGGTTAATTATTACGGATCCAATGTCTCAGGAGACATTAACTACCTAGGTGGACATTTTCTTGTATAGGCCTATAATGATATTTTATGTTTGTAATAATTTATAAAACACCATATGCGCAAACAGTTTGGTTTTCCAGTCCTTTACAGCTACCATCATCATCATAACATTCTCCTATAACGACATTAAACTCCGAATCGATAACTGCAATGGCGCCATAACTAGTCCCAAATATCCCCCTTAGGCATCCACCACAAATAAGATATTGACTAAATGTGATTATAAATGGGATAATATTTGCACAAGCCATATTGCATTGTTGTTCGATGTCAAGACCGGGTATGTCAGAGATGGGTGTTGATAATGACAATATCAAAGTTGCTGTTGTTTGTGTTTTCAAATAAGCGGTTTAAGCATGCTTCCCCACCGTCTACTATCTCCATATCCAAATCAAATGAATCTAAATAAGTCTGATAGAGATACCTTAAATCATGGTTTGATTCTGCAACAAGAACCCGAATTCGCCCTGGTCTGGCTATATTATGAGTATCTTTGTTGTTTCTTTTTTTATCATCATGATGTGATTCTACTGCTGTATTGTTGGTAGGGTTTTTTTGAGGCTTTACATGACCAACATTTGTATTGATGTCTTCGTATGAATGATACCCTTTTCTGTCAGATGTTACACATGATTCACAAATACCTTTTCCCTTCTTTATCCAATTACAAATAACTACGATTCATTAAATAGTACAGCTATCCCTTGTATCCGGATTGTATGAGTTGACAAAAAAGATAAAAAATAAATAAATTTATGTGAGGGCGTCCTTTACTTTGTTTTTTGCCTTGTTTAGGGTTTCTGAACTTGGCTTTCCCTCGGCGTGGTCTTCTGTGGTCTCAGCTTTGGCGTTAAAGTCTTGTTGACTGTTTTTCAATTTCTTTGCTGCATCATCAAGTGTATCGCTCATTGATACCTATTATATAACATAGTTTATTAATGACCACTATTACTATAGAAATAAATCTTTGTCCTAATCAAGTTAACAGAACTGTTGTAACCTGTTGATTTGGCGGCGCTCCGGAGCGCCGGTAACTTGTTCAGACAAGCACAATTGACATATTGAGATAATTAACCTGTATCTTTACTATAAAATTTCTATATAATGAGATAACAGAATGTTGTATTCAATGTCCTTAATACCTCATCTGTGTGGCACTGCGTAGTCGGTTAGGGTTGCGAACTTTTTATAATACATGTTTGTTAGGAATAGTAAAAGTTCTAATCATCGGTCAAGGCACTTGGCTGATTGAGGGTAACGGCGGCCAATGCCGCCGCCACAATAACAACCAACCTGCAATCAAAAAACTCCAGTTGGGCCTTGAACTGGAAATGATCCGTTCACATAATGCCAGACAATGCACACAACATCCGTTTAGTGTTTAAGTAAATCCATTAATATCTATGGTGTCAAAATCGGTCCATATGTTATACCCTGTAAACACAAACACCTGAAAGTGAAGGTGCGGGATATACGTATAGCCTGTCATTCCAACCTTGGATATCTCCTGGCCTGCTCGAACCTGTTGGCCGACCCTTACCTTTGCGTTATTGCGTCCCAAGTGGTCATACCGGGTATGCTCTCTGTTTTGGTGCATTATTGCGATAAAGTTAGAATAGTTCCAGTATGATGGATCAGGACCACCAACATTGGAGTCATCTTTGACATATGTGACCGTGCCATCCGCTGCAGCAAGAACCGGAGTATCAGGTGGAACAATAAAGTCAACTGCGTTTCTGAGATTGCCAATATGTGCCGGAGATGTTCTGTCGATTCGCTGTAGCAGGTTTTGTGGCACGGGCATTCTGTATTTGTTCTTGGTGCTCATCAGAATATGCTCTTTTTTGCAGTTTGGTTTAATAAATTATAATATGAAAAACAAACAATTGAGTCCATCTTTTAAAAGTAAAAGATGTTAGGTCATGCTATTTCTTATTGCTTTTTTGCTGTTGCGGTTGTTGAATAGGTGGTTTTGTCTGTAGAAGAATCGCTATTGTTGTTTTGGTTGCTGCTTTGGTTGTTGTTGTTTGAGTTGGCTTCTGAGACTGC
>JACDHC010000228.1 GCA_013821245.1 Candidatus Nitrosopumilus sp. | reverse complement strand
TTATTTTCCTTAGATAAAAAACCGACTTCCTCTAAGTTTGTTTGACATAACCAGCTAACCAATTTTGATGGTTTTTGACTATGGAATGCATTTGGAGTAAATAAGGCAATAGGCGGATTCAACTTTGAAGTGCAATTCCATTATAATTCAATGAGCTAATAAAGCTCAAAGAGAGTAAGGGATTTGTACATGTCTTATAAGCACTTAAATTTTGCCCAACGTTGTAAAATTTCTGCTTTTTGGAAAGCAGGGTATCAACAAAAGGAAATAGCTGAGGAAATTGGTGTTAGTCCATCTACGATTTCAAGAGAATTAAAAAGAAACAGTCGTTGGAATTATGTTTATTGTCCTGATCAAGCAGCCGCCTCTTATAAATTAAGACGGAAAAACTCTAAGAAACCAAAAAAATTTACTGAGACAGTCCGAGCTATCGTTGATGAAAAGCTTCGGCTCGAATGGAGTCCTGAACAAATCAGTGGTTATGGGAAGCATCATGGCCTCTTTAAGATTAGTCATGAGCGAATATACCAATATATTTTGGCTGATAAAAAATCTGGTGGTAAACTGTACCTCCATTTACGATGTGGCAAGAAAAAATATCGTAAACGGTATGGGAGTCCTAAACGAACTCATACCATAAAAAATAGAGTATTTATTGATGACAGACCTGAGGTTGTTAATCAAAAATTACGTTTTAGCGATTGGGAGATTGATACGATTATTGGCAAAGATCATAAGGATGCGATTGTTACTATTGTTGAGCGGTTATCCAAAAAAACGGTCATAGGTCGAGTGACGACAAAGAAAGCATTGGAAGTGGCAACAGAGGTTGTCTTTTTATTGTCTCCAATTAAACGATATGTATTAACGATAACATCTGATAACGGATGTGAATTTGCCCAACATGAATGGATAGCGAGGAATTTAGAAACATCTATTTATTTTGCCCACCCATACCACTCGTGGGAGCGTGGATTAAATGAAAATACGAATGGTTTAATTCGACAATATATTCCGAAGGGTAGTTCCTTTTCAGATCTAACTCCAGAACGAATTAAAGAAATAGAGAATCGTATCAATTCACGCCCACGAAAATCATTGAATTATTTTACGCCTGATGAAATATTTTATAAGCAACAAAGAGCATAAAAGGTGAAACATTGACTGAAAAAATTGGTAGAAATGATCTCTGTCCTTGTGATAGTGGAAAGAAATATAAAAAATGTTGCGCCATTGCATCGAAGGCAACTGTTTTTGATTTGGCATGGCAAACCATTCGTCAAACAGAGGGTCGCATTGTAGACCAGCATTTAATGCCCTATGTCACGGGTAAATTACCATCTGAAGTATTAAAAACAGCCATTGAGGATTTTTTTCCGGAACTACCTGATGAAATGGAAGAGCATTTTTTTATGCAATTTGTTGTTCCCTGGATTTTATTTAATTGGATCCCGGATGATGAATTCGATTTCCCTAAGTTTGACGCTGAACAAACGATAGCAATGAATTACCTTAATTCGCATCAAAATAGATTAAATTCTAAGGAGAAACAATTTATTGAGATGATGAATAAAACGTATTACAGCTTTTACAGTATTCTTGAAGTAGAGCATGAAAAATCACTGACGATTAAAGATCTTCTGTTAGGTTACACACATACTATAAAAGAAAAGCAGGGAACTCACTATTTAAAGAGGGGAGATATCGTTTTTAGTCGTATTTTATCGGTAGATGAACAATCTATTTTTATTGGTATGGCACCTATGATAATTCCCGTCAAATATCAGACTAATTTGATTGATTTTCGAGAATGGTTAATTGAAGAAAATGATGGTAGTCCGCTGACTCCTGAAGCATTGAGATTGGAATTAGATGGGGACTTGTTCGATTATTTTTTTGAGGTCATAGAATACCTACAGAGTAATCCGCGTCCAACATTATTGAATACGGATGGCGATCTGATTTTATTGTCAAAGTCTCATTATAAGTTAGATATGAGCATCGGAGAGGCCTTGAATTGTTTGCTCCCACTAACATTACTAAAGAGGCCTGATGAAATCATCGAGTCTGCAAAACGAGATAAAAAAGGGCAAATAAAAAGTTTGGAATTCCCATGGTTAATTAAAGGTAATAAAAAACATAAAGATTGGGGAAATACAGTCATGGGACATATTACTATTTTGCAGAGTAAATTAATTCTGGAAACCAACTCAGAGAAACGAACAAAAAAAGGGAAAAAACTGCTCACTAAATATTTAGGTGATAGTATACATTTTCAGCAAACGCTGATGGAAACACCAGAACAAATAATGAGATCATCGACGGGTAGTAAGAAGTCTACAAAAGCATCACCAGATCTGCTTCAATTACCGGAAGTACAGGAACAAGTAAAAGAAATGGCAAAAAAACATTGGGAAAATTGGTTTGATAGTCCAATTCCCGCCTTAAATAACAAAACGCCACGAGAAGCTGCAAAAACAGAATTAGGTCGTGAACGATTAGAAGCTTTATTGCTCCAATATGAACGAAATGATTTAGAAATGAATGAAGCAACGCATTTTTTTAAAGCAGATATTAATTACATTAAAACTGAGTTAAAACTGGAGTGATTTGTTTAAAAGTTTGGTGATTGCACTTACAAATTGAATCCGCGGTAAATTAAAGCACAATAAGTCTGATTATTATTCAAACTAGGCTTATTGTAACCACATGATTATATTAGATTTATTACAACTTTTTATTCTTTTCGTCGACTCGCAAGTTCTGAACCCATAACATTTTTAATCTATTCAACTATTTTAAATGGGGCATATTACTCGTTTCCCAAATCTTGTAAAATGAATGCACTTCAGTTCAGTAATTAGCCAATTAGCCAATTAGCCAATTAGCGGAATTTAAATTTCAAACATGAATAATAAAAAAAGGTTTAATTTTGCAGTCAGGATTATTGTTGTATTGTGGTTTAGCAGCGCCTCTTCTGCTTTAGTCTTGGATGACAATGGCCAAATTAGCGCAACAGAAGTTTCTCATGTTATTCATGTTAAATCTGAATCCGACATTAAAGAGGCCATTCACAAAGCAAACAATCAGCACCTTTCCATTGCAATTATGGGCAAACGCTACAGTCAGGGTGGCCATACTCTTTCACCGCATGCCATTGAATTGGACATGCTGTCGTTCAACAAAGTATTAGAATTAAACGAGACAAAGA
>JACDHC010000227.1 GCA_013821245.1 Candidatus Nitrosopumilus sp. | reverse complement strand
GTCATCTTCCACATCCCAACAAGGCAACTTTAGGTTAAATTTTAATTTTAACAATACATCTTCAACGGCAGCAGACCTACCCATAGTCAGTCAATTAATAGAAAGAGGCTATCTTGTTGACTCAAACAAATGGTTAAAGAAAAAGGGATTTTTAAGGGTTGGGCAAGAGATACTGTCCGAAATAATAAAGACACTAAAGGCAGACAAATTGGGAATGCATGAAACCCATTTTACCGGCAGTGGCGACACGGTTGAAGAAAACTCCAAAAGATATGAATTTGGAAACGAGATATCAAACATCCACATAAATTCAACAATCAGAAACTACATAGAAAGAAAAACAAAGAACAATTACAAACCGGTAGAATTCCCACTAGACATCAATTATGAGGATTTGGAGATCTACGAAACGATAGAAGAGATTCAGGTAGCAACAGTTTATTGCATTGACCTTAGCTCCACAATGAAATACTCATCAATGTACAATGATTTGAGCAGAATTGAGGCCGCCAAAAGGGCATTATGGTCTTTGTACATATTGAACAAAAAATTCTTTCCACTAGACTCCATTTACCTACTGGGGTTCGGATCTGTTGCGTCAAAAATTGACACTTTTGACATACCTTTTCTAAAAACGTTTGAAACAAACTCCGATTTTTTGCACTACACAAACTATCAGGCAGCCTACAGGCTTGCAAAAAAAATCCTAAAGAAAAACGGAGCCAAAAACAAGAGAATAGTAATGATTACTGATGGTCACCCAAGCGCATGCTTCATAGACAACACCAATGAAAAAGAAAGAATATCAAAGCAGAGACCATATTCTCACTTTTATATTCCAGACCAAAAGGAGCTAAGCCCACAGTACTCAAAACAAAACAACATACAGTTAGAGATAAAAGACAAACAAATAGTGTACCTATGCTACAGATACAGGCAAATAGACCAATACATTGGAGAGCAGACAATAAAAGAGGCAAAAAAAATATTTAACGAGGGCATAAACATTGACACCATAATGGTCAGTGAAGACGACACCCTGCTTGATTTTATCAATGAGTTAGCCAAGTCTGTGAACGGAAAATCAATCTACATAAACCCAAAGGACATAGACAAAATACTGATAAAAGACTATTTGTCAAACAAAAAGAAAAAAATCAGAAAGTAAACAGCAACAAACTGTTGCTGCTACACAACACCCAATAAAAAAAGAAAAAGAACAGGAAATTGTGAATCTATTTTATCCCCACCCCCATCCTATCGGCTATTTAGGAAATCAAACATCCTCAATACCTCTTTTGTGCCGTTGTTCAGATACTGTTTAACCACAGATTCTGATTCTGTTCTGTTAAAATTCAGGTAATCACCAATGTTCCTGTTGTTGTTTGTTGGGTTTTCAGCGGCATTGTTTGATGATGATGATGAGGAGGAGGATAAGGAGGAGGAGGGGGTTGACAGTAAGTTGGAAAGGAGGGAAGATATTACCGCCGGAGAGTCAGATAACCCAGTGGAATTTGAAAAAGAGCGCAATGACCCAATCAAATTGTTAAATTCGGATGTGTCTAACCGTTGTGTTGCGTTATCGGGCAAATTGAGGGATGCTATTAGGTCTCTGAACCCTTTTTCCACAGAGGTAACGGTGCTTTGGGACTGGTTGACACCGTTTCTGGAGTTTGCCAAAAGGCTGTTTATCGAGTTTTCCAGGTTTTTTAGCTCCCTTGAGTTGTTTGTAATCTCATCTACGCGAAGGTCAGACTTTAGAGAAGATAAAACCCTATCCAACAATAAAGGAAAGGCATCGGTAGTAGTAGAGGTAGGAGTGGTAGTGGTACCAGCAGTGTCATCAGGACTTAGGTCCAAAATTTCCTCAACAATGGTAGAGGCAGTTTTTATCTCAAAAGACTCGGTGATTGTATCAGTTACCGGAAGTGATTCTGTGTAGTTTGCCGACTCCACCTCAAAGTTCAAAGAATAAAGGGTGTTGTCAACTATTGTTCCAACCTGAATCTCATCTATTGTAGAGTTTTCAAAATAGCTTCTTGTTATTATCTTATAGGCAGGCTGCCCGGAAAGCAATGCATCGGCAGACGCATTCAGTATGGTTACAGCCTCATTTTGCTGCAGTATGTCATTAGCAAGGTTTTCCATAAATGTCCGGATACCAGCATTATTTGACTGGGTGGTGGTGGTGGTGGTGTTGGGTAAGGAGGCCGATAAAGCATATTGCGAAGCATTTAGAGGTTGGACAAAAACATCCATCCAATGAATATATTTTTCTGGATATGCGCTTATGTTATCCACGGGAAAGAAACTCACCTGCCTTAAGGTCTGATTTAGATTACTTTCATCTATAAGAAAGGTTGATGGATATTTTAGGGAGAGCCCAAGTTCATTGTTTTCATAAGTGTTAAACTGAACTGCTGCTGCTGGTGGTGGAGTTGTTGTTGCGGTATCTATACCCGAACCAGAATTACCAATTGGGGTATTTGATCCTTGGGCAAAAGAATTGTTATTTTGAAAAAAACCAAATTCAGAAAGTGACATTCCATATAAAATCCCAGATGAAACTAAAACAGCAATTAGCGAATAAGACAAAAATCCATTTATGCTCATTGAAATAAAATACTTTTATACATATATATTATTTTTCTATCGCAATAGACCAAAACGAATACCTTTTTAAAATTAAATTACGATATCATACATATAAAAGACATGGCAAAAAAAGATTCGTTTATTACAGACATTACTGATGGTGGCGAGCTGGGCGAGATTCGGAAAATTGCAGACATGCTAAATTCCGATGAGAAGGTGCTTCTTGTCGCAACCCAATCCAGAATCAAATCAGGGGGTTCGGCATTTTCACCCAACACAATCTACGCCACCGACAGAAGGATAATATTGAGGGACCCAAAGATGCTTGGTTTGAAAGCAGAAATAATAGACATACCCTACAACTTTATAACAAATGCACACGTCGAAAAAGGGTTATTATCAGCTACAGTCACCTTTAACGCTCCAGGCCTGTTTAACCCCAGCGTAAGCAACAGGATTCCAGGGATTGAACGTTTGCATGTCGACGAACGGGGAGAGAATGGAGTAATCGATGCAATTCCCAAGAAAAAGGCAGACGAACTGGTGGAGATAATAAGAAATGGGATAACACAGATAAGGCCTAACCTTGGTTTCAGTCCCGCAACAGCGGCTGCGGCGGCT
>JACDHC010000226.1 GCA_013821245.1 Candidatus Nitrosopumilus sp. | reverse complement strand
GTTTCCGGTGTTGGCTTGTGTTTGGGTGTTTTCATTGTTACCTGAATCCTCGGTATTGCCGCCAGAAATCACATTGCTATTTTGGGATGAGGATTGGCCTTGGTTGATTCCCTGGGTTGCCTGGTTGCCGCCGCCAGAGCCTGAGCCTCCTTCTTGGGCTGCAGTATTGCTTCCGGTGTTGGCTTGTGTTTGGGTGTTTTCATTGTTACCTGAATCCTCGGTATTGCCGCCAGAAATCACATTGCTATTTTGGGATGAGGATTGGCCTTGGGTAATTCCCTGTGAAGCTGTGTTGCCACCTTGAGCTAAAACATTATTCCCATAACCTAAAGGAGATAAAAATAATGTAAAAGCAATAAATATTGAAATTATTATAGATAAATTCTTCATGATATAACTACAGATGATTTTAGTGTGTATTTAACCCTTACTTACCAATGGTCACTTAATATTGATTTTCAATAAAAAAAATAATCCATTATAAATTACATAACCCTTAGATATACTATATCATTAGATAAGAAAACTAGATGATAATTTGTAATACTAACACCAAACACAGAATAATAATTTGTTATCGAAAAACTTAAATATTTTTATTGCGTAATTTTGTCAATGCCACACAATTCCACTACCCGTCATCTGTATGGATCCACAAATTAAGGATTCAGCGATCGTGAGAATACAAAATATGAAGTTGTCTATTAAAGGTTGTGTGGATTCTGAAGAATACAGAATAAAATACCAGAATGCAAAACCTAACAATGGAGGACTTAGGAGATGACTAGCGAATTTTCCTCACCTGCTCCAGGCAACAACAATAAAGAAAACGATTACAAGAATGAAAGTTTTAATCAAAGTTTCAACAATGATCAAATAACTTTTATCAACTATACCCATAGTTATTGCGTATGCATTATCGATATAGTTAGTTCCACAGATAATACATCCAAAATAATAGGTTCGGAACAAATTAGAAAATACTATTCCATATTCCTCAATACAATGGCCTCAATAATCAAAACATATAACGGAAAGGTAATTAAAAATGCGGGAGATTGTTTAATTTATTATTTTCCCAAAACTGTAAATTCCTCCAATTTATCATCTTTTCAAGATGTTTTAGACTGCGGTTTAGCAATGGTTGAAGCAAACCATGTTTTAAATTCAAACCTGGATAAAAACAGGTTGCCACCTATCAATTATAGAATCAGCGGCAATTATGGAAAAGTGGAATTAGCCATATCAACAAATTCAAATAATGTGGATTTGTTTGGTCCTACCGTTAATATCTGCTCGAAAATAAATCACCTTGCATCATCAAATGAAATGGTTATCTATAAGGATCTCCATGATGTTTTAAAAAAAACATCCTATTATAATGACTATGGTTTTATAGAAATATGCGATAGCAATGATAAATATTGTAGGTTTCCGAGTCTAATTTACTCCGTTCAGAGAATCAACAACCAGAATGAACAGGTGGAAATTGATGAAAAAAGAAAACAAAGATTTGAAGAGATGCAACAAAATAAAAATAACAAATCCAACTCTTCTTTTAATATTTTGTTAATAGACGACGATAAGGATATTCTTTTTACCTTTGTGACTATTATTGAGAGTGCAGGTTATCATGTAACTTCCTTTTCAGATCCATTACAAGCACTGACTCATTTTTCACAAATGGATCCTTATCATTATGATTTAGTAATAATGGATATACGAATGCCAGGGTTGAATGGGATCCAACTTTATTCAAAATTCAAAGTCATGAACCCTGATATCAAGGTGTTTATTCTTTCCGCTTTGGATGCCATAGATGAATTGTTAAGTATTTTTCCTGAGATCAAAAGCAATGATATTCTAAGAAAACCAATTGAACCTCATGCTCTTCTTGCAAAAGTGAAAATAGTATCACGTTTATGAGAAACCAAAAATCTTATTCCACACATTATAACGTTTACCCGATAATTCATTTAATATAACTTGCAAAAAAGAATAAAATGATGAAATATATAGGAATAACTTTTCTTTTGTTGACAGATACTGCTACAGGAATATGGCTTGATAGTTATCCACAATTAATCTATGGCAATTATTTCTCAAATTATAAATTCAAATATGTGATATTCAGCCTTTCTTAATCTTACGATAAACGAGAAACATTTCAACATATTTCAAAATATAAAGTTGCCTATCACAGTATTGTTAAATTTATATGTATTATTAAATTGTTCTAGTAAGTCAAATCACCTCTCAAAAAATATATCAAGTTCGTCTTTAACCAATTTTGATCTTTCAAGTTTCATTCCAATAGTAGCTGCAGGTAATGGTATTACATTGATTACATATCCTGTAGGACCTCTTACTTTTATTGATAGTTGTTCGCCATAACGGATTATTTCAAAATCATCTTTATCTGTGAATGGCACTTTCAGTTTCATTCTCAATCCAGAACCCTCCTGTACGAACTCAAACACCTTTCCGGTGTAAAATATATTTGAGGAATCTTCATTTTCAAATATCAAACTAGCATTTTCCCTTAGCATATCTATTCCTCGTAGCTCCCTATCATACAATTTTGCCTCTCTAATAGGCAAGGGATAAAAATTAGACTTTGCTTCTTCGACTTTGTTGTTCTGGAATCTGGACCAATTTGCAAAATAACTATCAGAACTTTCCTTTGGCATTATTTTATTTATGATGACAAGATCAACATTAATGCCATATAAGTTGGCAGACATCAATGCCCTTTTTGCGTTCTCAATGCTAAATGTATCAGGATTAGCAACCAATCTTAAACTTGTAATAGAAGAATCAGTTATTGATTTTGATAAAGATTCGAGCCGGCTCAATAGATCCAGTTCGTTCAGCAGAACATTGGATGGAGGTAGGTTAGATTGGGAAGTTGAAAATCCAGAAAAGGGCTGAAACATTTTCGCAAACCCGCTAAATACCCCAGTAAATCCAGTTAATTTTCTTCCAATGCTTCCAGCTAACTTTGGAAAGTAAAGATATCGTAAAGCCTCCCCTGATGCGGGCATATCCAACACGATTGCATCATAATCACCATATTTCAGGGCTTCTTCAATTTTAAGTAAAGAGAATAACTGTGTCATCCCAGGTAGCATAGCAATCTCATAAGAGAGGGTTTCGTCGATACCTTTTGAGAAAAATACAGATACAATATATGATAAAATAGAGTTAAAATTCTTGTTAATCTCTATCACTGGATCTATC
>JACDHC010000225.1 GCA_013821245.1 Candidatus Nitrosopumilus sp. | reverse complement strand
ATAAGCAATATACTATATTACAATTAGCTATCGCAAAAGTTAATATAATTCCATCTTTTTTTTCAAATTATTTATTTTTTTAGATATAATGATAAAGAATTTGATTTTTTTTACTATTGTAATTATAATGATACAAAAACTATTTTAACTATAAAATTAATTTAAAGCCAACAGTCCATTTACAACTATCGGTAAAGAAGCAGAACAAACAACAAAAACAATAACCAATTCAAAGATACATTTAGTTAAAGTTTATATCATAAAATATTATTGCAGTAATTAACAAATTTATCATCATAAATTGCTTTATAGGATTAATTAAATAAAGAAATTTTTTGTCAGGTATATTAATCATCATGAAATACAATATTCATTGATAAAGATTACCGAAATGGAAAAGGAAAAAGATGGAGCAACACAATCACCATTAACAGAAAAAATACACGTAACTTTGGAAAACAAGGAAGAAAAGACTTTTGGGAGTTATCCTATTGTCATAAAGTCAAAAGACATAAAACATTTGATTTATGAGGTACAAAAGTCAACCAAGACAAAAACTAATACTTCACATACAGGGGGATTTATTGATAAAGTGATAGAAAAAGCAAAAGACGTTAAAGATGCGGTTGTAGGCACCACAAAAGACGTTGCAGGAAAGACAAAAGACAGCGTTAGTCCCGCCTTATCATCACAATCTTCAGATTCATCAGATTCATCATCACAATCTTCAGATTCATCATCACAATCTTCAGATTCATCAGATTCATCATTTATGGATAAAGTTAAGGAAAAAGCAAAAGATGCTAAAGATGCAGTTGTAGACACCACAAAAGACGTTGCAGGAAAGACAAAAGACAGCGGTGGATCAGACACCGGCAGCAGCGGATCAGGAGCTGTTGTAACAGAGACTACCACAACAGAAACTACTACCGTAAAGCCCTCTTAATTATACCGAGCTCCCGCACACATCTTTTGCCTTTTTTGTTTTTAGCTGTCTGAAAAATAATGTGGATAGACAAATGACTCCTAATTTTACTAGGTAAATATTACATAACATTACTGTTTTTTTTGGCATTGATTTAATGTCATATATGATTATGTAGATTAAGTATCTAATTTTAAACAAACTATCTCGTCATGGTAAGTAGGTGGTTTTATTAATGGATTGATAAAGCGTCAAATAAATTAGTTATCGATGATACAATATATCCCATATCAAAATATTATCCAAATTCATTCGTATTGTTTTTACAAAATGAAAATTATAATTACCTTGCAAGCTTTTATTTATGCATACAATACCTGAAGATGGATAATACATAAAAAAAGAAATCAAATATGATAAAAAAAGACAAAGATGTAGGAAGAGTTTGGAGAAGATGGAGATCAAATACTTTTATCTCTTTTATCTTGTTATTTTGAATTGGATGAATTGTCTTTCTCTATTGTCTCCTCTTCAGATACTTCTAATGTTTCTGTTGTATCCCTATTTTTTACACTTACCTCTTCTTTAACATAAGAAGTTTTTATTACCTCCACTTCTTCTTTTTTTACTGGTATTGTTATACTCTCTTTGGAAGAAACTGGTGTTTGTGGCTCTGTTTGTCCACTCGGTGGTGCAATATCTATAGTTACCTCTTCATGAGTTACTGGTACTTCTATTGTTTTAGTCTCTGTTACTGGTTCCTTAATTATCGAAGTTTGATCTTGAGTGCTATTTGGTGCGTCTAGTTTTCCTTCTGTTACTGGCGATAGAGAGTCTTTTGCATCTCTTTTTGTAGCCTCATTTTCTTCCAAATGTATTCCACCCCCGCTACCTCCACCACTATCAATGACCGTGGTAGAAGCATATTGTTCTTCAATTGAGGCAGGAGCCATATTTACCGCATATTTTTTTATTATTTCATCTTTAGAAACCTTAAATCTCAGAATGGAGCCATCATAACTCTCTGCTTGGTCTTGAGGAATGGAAAACTTTTCTTTATCTATTACACCTTTTTGAACTAGAACATGACCATTTGCTATCTCCTGTACTTCACCTAAATCTTCATCGTTTAGTGCTCTAACTTCCTTTTTTATAGTATCATTCCAGTCAATATTAGAACTCATGTTTTTATATAGTAAAACATAATATAAATAAAACAGCAAATAACATATCAAATAGTAAAAACGATATTACTTTTATTAAGGGATCTTGACATTTAATGCATATCGATGTCCAGTCATGAATCACATTAGAAAAGAGAAAGCAACAAGATACCATATGCTAATATTTTTCAGGTTTCTAAATTCTTATTGCTCCTTAGTTTGGAAGCCCACAAAATATAATGCATATAAATTAAAATAATTTCGTTAAAGAAAATAATTCCAGATCGTACATAACATTAGAGCATTCAGAATGATTATGATGCCTAGCTGAAGAAAAAACTCATTGCTTTTTCAAACAGCATTAAAAACAAAAAAGATAAAAAATATATTATATTGATTGTATTAAGTTAAGAAGGTTCTACTGTTGTTTCTGTTGTGGTAGTCTCTGTTACAACAGTTCCTGATCCGCCGCTGCTGCTGGTGTCTGATGTTGTGGTATCTGATCCGCCGCTGCTGTTGTTGGTGTCGATTTGGGTCATTCCACTCCTACGAAGTTGTTCCTTTGCTTTTTCGTCATCTGTGCCTGTTTGACCGGGTTCAGTAATTTTTTGGTCGTTTGGGTCTCTTTTTACAGCTGTGGGTTCATGCTCGTTTATTTTTGCTGGGGTCATTGCCTCCTTCTCCCTGTATTCTGTCAGTGGATCATCGCCTCTATTTACTTCTGTCCCTGGGCCACCTTCCTCATATCGTCTGTCTTCACCAGATGGTGATCCTGAAGAAGAGGATGAAGATGAAGATGAAGATGAAGATGGACTAACGGTGTCTTTTGTCTTTCCTGCAACGTCTTTTGTGGTACCTACAACTGCATCTTTAGCATCCTTTGCTTTTTCCTTAACTTTATCAATGATTTCGACCATATCTAATCTACAGATTACTATATATTACACATAATATAAAAAACTATTTATCAAAAAATATTTTACATACCATTGGACTTCTAAATCATACTCACCGAAAGTAAAACTAATTTAGGTTCAAGATATCATTAATATTATAAAGGATTAGACAAAATACTACACAATTACATTCCCCAAGTCACTCAATAATTACAAGTTATACCATGCATTAGGAATTGAGTACTTATATAGTAATAC
>JACDHC010000224.1 GCA_013821245.1 Candidatus Nitrosopumilus sp. | reverse complement strand
CCTGACTTTTTGTTGTTTAGTATCTTTAGAATATGCTTTCTTGTTATGTTTTGTTGCTTTTCAATATCCATTGTTGCATCAATTACTGTAAAATTTTGTGAATCTATCATTGATTCATATTGATCTGCAATTCTACCTTGAAATATTCTATAGCTTTCAAATTCGTCTTTGCTTATATTCAAATCCATCCCCGCTTCATAATGTTTTAGTTTTGGTCTTCCAGAGATAATTCTGTCAACTGCTGTTTCAATTGGTATTTGAAAATAAAACACTATGTCTGGTTTTATGGCATAATTATAGACGTTTTCCACCCATTTTTTATCACATCCTCTTACAGTGTCTCTTGCTAATGCTGTGTAGATGTACCTATCCGCAAGTACAATATATCCAGCTCTTAACAGTGGGTAGATATTTCTTTCATATCTGTCTGCAAAATCTGTTGCATGAAGGAGGGAAAAAGTTGTTGGCGTCAATATTGCCTTTCTTTTGCCTTTGGAGGTAATTTCTTTAACAGATGCAGAAGAATTCCATTCGGTAAAAAAAACATTATATTCTTTTAACCTCAACCATTTATCTAATAAACGGATTTGAGTTGACTTTCCTGAACCGTCTATTCCCTCAACCACTATGAGAATTCCAAAATCTTTCCTATCCTTAGTTTTATATCTATTAGAAAAACGCAATGAAAATACCTCTGTTTTATAATATGTATTGTCTTTGACCAAAAATACTTTTCCGTTTAACCGTTTTCTGACATTAATGCCTTTTTAACCTGCTCTTAATCTATACATACGTTGTTTTATGACATGTACTGCATTTGTGTTTTTGTTAATTGCGTGTTGTCATATGTTTTTTATCTTCCCTGTTCACCTAGCATTGTTGGATGATAATTTCTCATCAGTATCGGTTGATTGTCTTGTATGAAAATGGTTAATATCTTTAAACTACTATTGAATAATTCCAAAATTATCTTGCATTTTATTTAACTGACTTGGTATGGTTGTCGCAAACAAAAGATTTTTTACTAGGGTGACAGGGCCTTATCATAATAAAAAAGGCTTAAATGTGATAAAACTAAAAAATCTTTATAGTATTTGTCTATTAATAAAAATGTTTAATGATAGATACCATTGTTTGCATTAAAAAAATAAAATTGTGTTTGAGATCTTTCTTTGTTGACTGTGCATTTTTAAAATTCGTTATCTTTGCATTATTAATTTTGTCTGTTTTTTACTCTAATACATTTGTTCCAGCCATGGCTTTGCCATCTTTAGACGATAACATCACTTATGCGTCCAATTCTTCTTTTATATCTAATGGGACAAGCAAGAACATTAACTTTTTACAATATGTTAATTCTATGGAGGGATTTAGCATAAATTATACTGACGATTGGCGAGTGGGATCATTGAATCAGATTCAGCCGTTACCTCTTATCTTGGATTATCGCGAATCAGTTTTTTTTTATCATCTAAATGACCTGCAGGGTTTTGCTGTTTATTCTCATAAATTACAGTACAATTTTTTTGACGACCTTGTAAATATATTTACTGATCAAGTACAAAATCAAAAATCAACCTTAGATGGTTTCGCCATCACTTTTTTTCAAAAACTCTTGGACAAGAAACTTGAGAATTTTAACTACATTAAATCTGAATCGGGAGAAGTGATACTTAAAAATGATTTACCTGCTAGAGTTATAGTTTTTGAATTTATGCAGGAAAATAAAGTCTATAAGGTATTAACTATTTTAACAATAAAAAATGATAGAGTGTTTATTCTGGAATACTATTCTGAAAAAGATGTTTATTCCAAAAGTTTTAACATTGCAAGATCGTTTATAGATTCCTTTAAGATATTGTAAATAATGTTGCTGAATTGCTTTTTTATTAAACAATAAAGCCATAACAGTTTCTTCTTTTCTTAGTTTACATTTTAAGTATTTTACAGACAAGTTTTTTTCTTCATTTGTGTTGTTATTTTTTCTAGTATATCCCTTAGAATCATAATAATAGCACTATCAGAGGAAAGGCAATTATAATTTATTCTTTTAAACAAGGTAATCGGATATGAATTTGATATTTCAATTTATTGCTATTTCTTCTATTGTCTTTGTGATGGTTCTATCTACAGATAGCCATTATCTCAAATACATTTTTTCAGAGTCATTTTCAAGTCATTATTCTACTAATTTCTATTCAAATAACTACTTTAAATCAAATCAAACTTCTTTAGATACTGGTTGTGATTTTTTAAATCTTTGTGGAAAAAACATTGACAATGAATTAGGTGAGGTTAGTTTATCTTTTAATAATAAAATTGTCGATATCTCTTACCTTACCTCTGTTCTGGAATTGCCATTCCCATAATTATGGTGCTTATAAGTAACAAAATAGTTAGTTCAATTTTTCCTCATTCCTGTAAATCGTCTATCAGCTTTGGATCCCTTTTTTTTAATATCATTATGAATCTTTCAAGTTTTCTTATGGTTTGAGGGTGTAGATGGTGTTCTATTCCTTCGGCATCTAAATGTGCGGTTTCATTATCCACTCCTATCATTTTTAAGAATTCGGCAAATAAACTATGTTTTTCCTGGATATTTTTTGCTATTTGAATACCTTGAGATGTCAATCTTAATCCTCTATATTTCTCATAAATCAGATAACTGTTCTCATCTAGCTTCTTTACCATCTTGGTTACACTTGGGGAACTGACATTGAGATATTTGGAAATGTCTGCAGTTGTAGCATATCCTTTTTGCTGGATCAGTTCATAAATCACTTCAAGATAGTCTTCCATTCTATCTGTTCTGATTTCGTTTTCTTTTTTTTCATTATGAGCACTACGGATACAGTCCAATCTTTTTTCAAATTGATTTTTCTTTATCCTTTGTGATTCGTCTATTGACAAACCATTTTGTTTAACTTTTCGTGCAACATAATTCTTTCCCTCCATCGAGAACTCTAAATATGATCCCCTGGCTAATCATTTTCTAGGTGGTCATATGTCATGTCTTGATTATGAATCCGAATCTCTTTGTTTATTGGTGTGGTTACCATACAATTAATAAATACTTCCTTTTAGTGTTTATTTGTACTTGTAGTTTTTTATGCCTATTTCTATTCTAGAACTTGCAGGATAATCAAAAGATCTCTTGCATAATTGGAAACAAACTATACAGTTCAATATGACATAGCATCGGTTTCTAGGTATGGTGGTTAGTTATTCTATAGTTTACCAGACCTGATACTATGTCTGACAC
>JACDHC010000223.1 GCA_013821245.1 Candidatus Nitrosopumilus sp. | reverse complement strand
TCCGACTCTTGTTCGGTAAACATTTTGAGATCCCTCCAGCTTTAAACAATTATGATGTCGGGGATTCTCTTCTAATGACCTAAGTCGATCTCGAATTTTTTTTGCGAATATAAGATCAATTTTCTCGAGTGGATTTTCTAGCCCTTGGAGTGACTTGTATAATATAATTCAAAGCTTATCCCATCCTAATTCTCTTTGAAGTTGTTCAAGTGGGATGAATTTTCGCGTTCCTCTTGGGATACTGCTTGATAAGATTGGCCATCCAACAAAGCTTCGTATTCCTCAATGCTTTTCATCACTGCGCTGGTTACAAAGTCTTTCATGGAAACCCCTTGTTTTACACATGCCATTTTTAAGAAAACATATTCCATAAGTGGAAATTCAAAAGTTAGCTTTATAGTTTGATGTTTTTCCATGACAACCTCCTGTATATCCCCATTATAGGAGTACGGTTTTATGTGATGCTCGAAATACAGTTTTACAGACACAAAGAAAAGAATATAAAATTCGGTATAAAATAAATAATCGCTGATCTTGAAAGATTAATAAATCATACAAGCGCAATGGAAAAACTTGCATGGATTGAACCATAGGCTTCATCGATTGTAAAAGGGGAGTGTTGCTTTAACGCTTCGACTTCTTCGTAAAACTTAAAACGCCTTTAAGTTACTGGGTGGAAGGGAAGTTGTAGATGTTATCGTAAAAGGAGGTAATAAAGTAACGAGAAATAACCTGTGAATAGTGTGACAACTGAAGTTATTAACCGATTAATTCCTTTGTTTTGTTCAAGAGTTAGAATTAGTCCAATTTGCTTGAGATGGTAGTTGACAATATTTTGCGTAAGATAAGTCATCGAAGTCATCAAAAACAAAATGACTACGGTATGATAGATGAATTGTTGATTTTCAGTCATATAATTCCTTTGTTCGAAGCGAGACTGTCCATTTTTTTGTGTAAATGACTTCAATCATGTATCCAAACCTAATCTTTCACCATAGACAATTGACAGGTGAGAAATGATTGTTTTCCATCCGTGCATTGGCATAGTCCATTTTTTGGACACGTCACGTACTGCTAAGAAAAGCATTTTTACCAAAGATTCGTCTGTTGGAAAAACAGCCTTATTTTTGGTAACCTTTCTTAATTGTCTATGGACAGATTCTACCGCATTTGTCGTATATATTACACGCCGAATTTGCTCTGGAAAAGCAAAAAATGTTTTAAGATTTTCCCAGTGAACTAACCAAGGCCTTACTGCAAGTGCATATTTGGGCTCCCATTTCCTTTGAAGTTTCTCCAGATTTTGATAGGCAACTTCTTCTGTTGATGCCTTATAGATCTCTTTTAAATCCGCCATAAACTCTTTACTGCAATTATGGGGGACATATTTGATGGAATTTCGGATCATATGGATTATACAAAGTTGTATTTCAACTTCGGGAAATACCATTCTTATTGCATCTGGAAGCGCTTTTAGCCCGTCAATACAGGCAATTAAAACATCTTTTACACCTCGATTTTGTAACTCAGTGCATACTTTAAGCCAAAACCTGGCTCCCTCTGCATCACCAACCCAAATGCCTAGTACATCTTTTTTTCCCTCTAGATCAATCCCTAAACACGTGTAAGACGCCTTTGAAACTACTTTTCCGTTTTCTTTAACTTTATAATGAATTGCATCAAAGAAAATAATTGGATATATTTTTTGAAGAGGTCTGGCCTGCCATTCGGTTGCAGTCTCCATTACCTTATCTGTAATGTTTGAAATCAAAGCAGGCGATAAATCAGCGCCATAAAGTTCTTGAACATGTGCTTGGATATCCCTAACCGTCATCCCTTTGGCGTACATGGAGATTATTTTATCATCAAATGAGCTTATACTTCGTTGATGTTTTTTAACTACAATTGGATCAAACTCACCATTTCTATCTCTTGGGATTTCTAACTCAACATTACCGTAGTTACTCTTTAAAGTTTTTTTAGTTTTACCATTCCTGCTATTTCCTGAATGGTCACCCATGATCGAGTGCTTTTCATAACCTAGATGTTCGTCCATTTCATTTTGTAAAAGCTGTTCGAGCATACCTCCAACTAACCGTTGGAGAAGTCCATTTTTACCCGTAAGATCCTCGGCAGTTTTGCATTTTTTTAATTCTGTTTTAAGATCAAAATCTTGTGGAATTATCATAACATCTTTCCATGTGTAAATTTTTTAGTTAGCCGCTTCACCTTCGCTATCGCTTCGGTTCCGCTTCATTTCTCTTGAGTAGAAAGAAAAAATCATTCTATCTCTAAAGATTTATTTACACAAAAATCTGTACACTCCCTAGTCTTAGCACAACTAGGCTTAATCCCGAGCTTATTGTTAATGCTGGGTATTTGGTATATTATGTACTTCACGTCGTTAGTAAATTTAGAGCTCAACATTCAAGTTGGACAGGGGCTTTCATTGGGATCACTGGGGAAATTTTACTCCGGGAGAACAGCTGAGTTGATAGGGACTTTGTCCCTGAAAGTGCTCTCTTATTCCCTACTAGCGGTATTTATTTATGGTGGAGCTTCGATTATCCAAGAATTATTTCTATCCCATACCACAAGGCAGTATCCATTGGATGCAATTGCGGCATGTTTCACAGGGATAACAATTATTTTGTTGTCATTGCCAATTAAATTTATTGATTACTTTAATCGGTTCCTGTTCACAGGATTGTTAGCAGTCGTTGGGATTTTAATTGTTGCTTTAACGCTTACCATAAACTGGACGCGGCTACCACTGGTTTCTGAGCACTATAATGAGCCTTTAGTTTGGATATCGATAATCCCAGTGGTATTTACTTCCTTTGGATTTCAAGTAATATTTCACACGCTAACGAATTATTGCAATTTTGATGTGAAAATGCTTAAGCGGGCGTTTTTCTGGGGCAGCCTTGTACCAGCTATTGTTTATATTCTTTGGACATCTAGTGTTCTGAGTGTGATACATCATGAGAATCAACCCTTCTACACTCAAATGTCAGAAGGAAAGGCAAAGGTTGGAGAATTAGTTGTAGTGCTCGCAGGGATTGCCAGGTGGGAATCAATTCAAGTTTTGATAGGGTGGATTTCATTACTTGCTATTGTCACATCAATTTTAGGAGTTGGCTTGGGACTCTGTGATTCATTTAAACGAATGCTGCTAAATGCAATACCCAATGCTGTAATGCGTAGCTTAATAGCTTCTGCCCTCACAGTTGTGCCTGCATACTTAGTGGTTTTATTTGTTCCCAAT